>CAZYDV010000309.1:0-7487 GCA_964646405.1 uncultured Granulosicoccaceae bacterium
TTTTCATCGCTCCCGCCCCGCCAGACCAGTTCCAGCCAGGCCTGAAACCCCACCCACACGGCTGCCACGGCCAGCGTCACGCAAAGCCCTGCAAACCAGTACGCCTCGCGCGGGTACTCGTGCCGATTTTCCATTTCGTACAGTTTCCGAAGCCCGGAACCAAAAGTGACCAGATGATCGACGGCAATGCCTTCGACGGTTCGCAACGTGTCGTGCACGACCGCCGCACCCTGCGAGTGTGCCAGCACCACGAGCTTGTCGCAGGACTCACTCGCCCACCGCAGTCGTGCCTGAATCCGAGCACGGATCGCCGCTTTTTGCACGTGGTTTTCGGTAAACACGAAAGAGTCGCCAACAGTCGTTGACAATGCGTTCAAAAGCCTGGAAGTAAAATCACGCAAAGGTGCATAGGGAATGATACTCAAAAGCGCAACGACGACCACTACGCCGAGTACCAGCGGTGCAAACAAAATTCCGATGAACGTCCAGATTACCGCCTGAAAGAGTAGAAAACCGGAATACAAATGACTGGTCACCGATTTACCCTCAAGAAGCCGTATCGATGCACGTCGAAACCCCTCATCAACGTGCAAAAGATTGACCCAGACGGTCGCACGAAATGTCCAGAATAGTAAGGTTAGTATCGAAGGCGGATCGAACGCGTCCGACCAGCCGCCCTCTGCCAGCAATACCTGTTTACCATCTGGCATGGTAATGCTAAGTCGAGATGGCACGCGATCATCGTCTGATTTCGCGTGGTAGTGAATCGCCGCGTCGGGCGTTTCGCTTTTCACTGCCTTAAAGAATTCATTGGCCCAGCTGATCAGCATGGAACCCTTTTTCTGATTGCCGATGCCGTGCACCAGCAGGATGCCTACATCGTATTTCGGCTCGCTATCCGCCGCACCGCCCAAAGCATCCGTCATCGATTAAATTCGCCGCCCCGCTTCCGATCGACTTTAACAGAGAATACAGGGGTTTAGAACGCGACTCAAAGCACATGATCGAAAGCGACAGGCCGAGTCAGTTAATCCACACCGTCGATGCCTTGCCATCGTCACATTGACAGCCGTCACACAAACGGACTGGGCAGTGGCACCGTCGCGCCCGCAATTGACAAAAATGGCTGCTCCCCGCCGACTTCGGCAAGCCAATCATCACTGGAATAAGGGATAGCCACCGACTGACAACTGCGCTAGATTCCAGCGTCTGGTGACGGCCTTCATCGAACATAGCAGTAGAGATGACTACACTTGCCGGGGTGCGCAACGCCCGCCGCGAAGGTCGGTAATTTTACCCAGCGCCGACAACGCGCCTGCAGCATTCTTTATCCGTTCGCGACCGCTGATCACAACTCATTAACGGTGGCGCTGAACCAGGACGACATGGAGTTGGCAATGACAATATCATCAGCACGAGACATAACCCGAAAAATCGGACTACTGTTCTCGCTATTTTTGATTGGCTGGCTGATCGCCATACCGGCCAACGCCGCACTGACCGGCAACGAAGCGCTCAGCCTCTCGCAGGGGACCGTGGTCAGCGAATCAACACCATCATACGATCCCACCGATGAGACCATCCCCGTCACAGCCTTCGCATTTCTGGATGGGGGTGACCGGAATGATTTTCTGGTGTTTATTCAGAACCGAGCGGCGACCTACGGCGGCTACGACGCTGCCAATGACCTCCACTACTGGAGAGGCAGGCTCAGCCTGGGGCCCAACCACCCACCCCCGGGAGGTGGCGGGTGGCCCGTAGACTATCCGTTTCTTGAGCACTACGTCAGCGACAACAGACGATTTCGCCCGGTAGTCGCGGAGTTGTATACGCTCGCTCCCGCCACTGGCAGCGGATTCGTCGATCGCGCGATGGACACCATCATCGACGGTCGCGCGCACGGATTTGGCTATAATGCCGGCGGCGCTGTTGCCACTCGTTCGATCGGCATGCAGCTGACACCGTCAGGCCTGCAGGCACTGGGTGAGAGCCACGGTCAATCGACGCCAACCATTCGATCAACTATCGACGACTACCTGTCCCATCTGGCGTCATTGTCAATTCCTGTCAGTGCCGATGCGTCTCCGCGGCTGTGCATTCGACTCACCGATGCACCCGAAGAGTTCCAGCAAACCAAGGCCTTCGCCGAAGCCGTTGACGAGGCGAAGTTTCAGTACGACACCCTCTATGTTCCCAGCAAGGAGGCGTGCGATAAAAACCCGCAGGCGACCAACCCGGCGTGTATCGCGCTGCAGTCTATGTGCGTGCGCAAGAAAAACTACGATAATCCCGACCACTACAGAGTCTGCGTCGATACCCTGAGCGCAACCCTGTCCGAGCATACGGTCGAGGATGTTCAAAATATCGAAATCGAATACGCCGGCCTCGCCCAGCCCGGCATTCGCTCCCAAGTGACCCTTACCGGTGAAGAGGCTTTATTCGATCTCGATTTCGAGGATGTAGAAATACAGTGGAGGCTGGCGCCTGGGGCATGCCTGCTGTTACCTCCGTTACGACCTGCCAAGCCACTGAGCCCGGCTGATATGGATAGTTTCGAGGTGCTGGAGGATTGGCGAACCTGCGACAATCTCGAATTGAACATCGACAAAACCTGTACCGACTGCGCCCCCATCGATTACCCGGCAAGTGGAGCCGATTCGTATATCACACTGCTTGAGCCCGATACCACTGATCTGGAAAAACAAAACGCCACAGATTCTGGTGCCGGCTCACTGGGATTCTCCGGCATCGGTTACACAACCGATATCGAAGCCTGCGGTGAAACCTACTGGAAAAATGACCTTGGATTTTCCACCAATATACGCGATCAGATCATTCCGTTGATGGACGACACACTGGACGTACTTCACAGCGATATCAATCACGCATGGATCGGTGACAATCAGGATTTCGAATACACAGAGACTATCGATGACCTGCTGCAGCCACTGGAAACTGGAACCACTACTATCGAGCCTGACGATATTGCACTCGAACAACCGTTTAACTCCTGCAACGAGGTTTCCAATGCCGGCCTTGCCTGTGACTATCACTCTCGCCTGAGCGACGCCAACAGCGCTGACGTCACCGGTTGGTTTTCCTCACCAACTGGCGATTCCAGCGGCAGGCCTACCTTTAGCCCGAACGCTACGGTGCCCGGCACGAACGCAGGCTTTGATGCGTCAGCACTGATCACGACTAATTTGTTGAACCAGCACGTTGAGGCACGATTCAGAGACAAACTCACCTTCTCGTATATTCCAACCTATGAACAACTCTCTCTGATACCTCCGGGCGCAAAGCTGGCAACCGATCGAGTGACACCATTGACAGCCAATGACCTGGTAAATCTTGCTCAAGGATTTACACACTATGGCAATGACAGCGTCAGTATCAATGTCATGCCAACCGATTTAAAACCTTTTGTCTGGATGCAACCAGACAACACCCCCTCAACCACCACGCTCACAGCGCAATTACCCCAATTGCAATTCACAATCAGGATTGAGAACGCCACCGTTATGCGCGGCTACTTCTCACTGGTCGATGAACGGATGACAACCTCACTGCATCCATCGCTTACACAAGTAGTCGATATCAGCATCGATGAGTATCATGTCACCGCGCTCGCCTACGAATCCACCTTGCATGACTGTTTCCTCCAGGGCATCACGGTAGCTTCCTCATGCGACCAAGGCGTTGCAACACAATTGGCGCAAATGGTGATGCCCGAGGTAGTCAGACGTTTTGACAGCTTTTTCGATGGCGTGGTCGCACCGCAGGCATTTCACCAGCAGAGCGACATTGCCGAGACGGTAGTGCTGACCCAACTGGCAAACTTCAACCAGAACAACACCGTTGGCCTGTACGGCATTTTTGAGAAAGGCTGCGGTGCTCCGAGCCATCCGTTATCCCGTAACCAGTGGCAAATGATTTCGATTCCCTGCCAACCACCGGCCGATCAGAATCGCGCAACGGACGTATTCGGTGATGACATCGAAGGCGCATACGGTACGACCTGGAGAATGTTTGAATACGACGCCAATGCAGGCTATACCATGCTTGGCCAAAACAGCGAAGTGCAGGCAGGCAAAGGATACTGGATCGTTAATAACAGCAGCTCGGAAGCCATGCTCGATATGCCGAGCGGCTCAACAGCGGCGGCCACCATCGCGACACCGGGCTGCGTCACGCGCGAAGGATGCTTCTCCCAGGCGCTCGGTACCAAAGCCAACGGTTTCGCGTGGACCATGGCGGGCAACCCGTTTGATCGGGAGATTCAATTGGCCCGCGCACGTGTGACATCAAATTTAGCCAGCCAGTGCAGCGCACCAATGCTTTGCGACCTGAACACCGCCAACACGTTATCACTGGTTAGCAATCAGGCCTTTCACTACGACGGCTCCAGTTACAACCAGCTGACTCAGGATGATTCAATGCAAGTCTGGAATGCCGCCTGGTGGGGCGCCTACCCGGATCCGGGCGGCAGTGCCCCAACGCTATTGCTCCCGACACAATAGCGGGCAGGCCGTGAACAGCAGCCGGCAGGGATATCCACTGACCGGCTGACGTATCTCAGTGCCTGTTGCATTGAAGTTAACGACACTCATTCGGCGTGGGAGTATGGTTGAATACGGAGGCATTCATGCATGCTGCTTCACCACCCAGCGCCTCAATGCGTTTTTTCTGATCGGCAAAGCAACGCGCATTGACCGCATCCGGGTTGCAGATCGCCCTGAGCCGACGCTCACCCTCTGCCACTAATTCACGACTGTCGAACTCAATCGAAGACGCTGCCAGATCATTCAATTCGTGCGGATCGGCATGCAGATCAAAGAGCTGCGGTGAGTGCCCAACGTAATGCACGTATTTGAAGTTCTGCCAACGCACCATGAAGGTTCCGGTCGTCGATCCTCCATCGTGATACTCGCTTAGTACGGTGCGATCCGGGTCGTCCGGCGCCGTGGCAATCTGCCGCAATGAAACACCCGGCAACGTACGACTCAGCGGATCACCTTCAACCGCGCAAACCTCTACCGCCGTTGCCGCCAGATCAATCAGTGAGGTGGCGGTACCGCTTTGCGTACCGGCTGGCACCCCGGGCCCGGCCACGATCATTGGCACCCCGGCCGACTGCTCGTACATCACCTGCTTGGTCCAGTAGCCCTGATCACCCAGCATATCGCCATGATCCGATACATAAAGCACCACCGTATCATCGGCCTGGCCGCTCGCGTCGAGCGACTCGAGAATCCGCCCCACACAGCTATCCATGAAGCTAGTCAGGCCATAGTAGGCCACAATCGCCTCGCGGGTTTTTGCTTCATCGAAATGCTCGTTGTAATTGAAAAAGCGCGCCACGTTCTGCAACTCGCTGTGCATCGGTGCGGATTGGCGCTGGCTGCCGATCGGCGCAGGTATGTCCTTGACGTTATAGAGGCTGTAAAAGCTCTCCGGACAGGTCAGCGGATAGTGCGGACTCACCAGCGACACAAATGCTGCCCAGGGCGTTGTTTGAGCAGAACGCTCGTGCAGCCACGCCTGCGTCGCGAGGGTGATATCCAGATCATAGTCGGTATAAGTGCTCGTACCGATACCCACATCCGCAGCAAGCTCTGCCGCCTGTGGATACGGTGGCGGATTCTGCCGCAGCAATCCGATCGGCCAGCCAATGCCATCGACCACATGCATTGGCAGAATTTCCTCGCTAAAGCCGTTGTCATCCTGCGCTGATCGAAAGTGTAGCTTGCCGATAGACGTCACCTCCACACCACTGTCTCGCAATCGCCTCATCCAGCTACGCTTTGCACCGTCATAGGGCGTGGCACTATCCCAATAGCCCGTTTGGTGAACATAATCCCCACACGCGATACTGGCCCGCGCTGGCACACACATCGGCGATGGCGTATAGGCATTGGTGAAGCGCGTACCGCGCGCTGCCAGACGATCGAGGTTGGGCGTTTGCACAATCGGATGGCCTGCACACCCCATCGCGTCCTTGCGATGTTCGTCAGAGATGATGATCAAAAGATTGTTGCTGCGGCCCGATACTGAGTTCATTTATGATTTAACCCTGTCAATAATCCATAAACCCGCTGGCCACGTCAGGTGCTGATGCCGGGCATCTGGTGTTTAGCGTCGCACGGCCGTCGCTGTGATTTCAATCAACCAGTGGCCGCCCAACGCAACGCCGAGACACGCCCGTTGCGGCCAGTGCGCCGGATCCGGCCCGATCCATTCATTCCATACTGCATCCATCACGGGTTTGTCGGCAGTGTTGGCAACAAAAACCTGCACCGAGACCATCCGGTTTTTATCCGACCCGAGCGCGCGCAAATTGTTATCGAGGGTTGTCAGCGCCTGCCGGGTTTGTCCGGTTAGATCAAGACTCTCATCGCTTGCGGTAGCGACGGTCCAGACCAGATCTGCATAAGCCGCAGACTGGCTTCTTCCCGGCGCTGAATCGCCTCTTACTCTCTCAATCATGTGCGTCGTTTTCTCGGGCGTGGTGACGTGAAAGTCACAGTTGAATCGGATAGCTGCCGACAGTTTATACCTCGATCACGCAACCCTCGCCCACCATGAACAATCGATCAGGCTGGCTGCGCTCGATCAAATGCCCCCCCGTAAACAAACCAAACGAGGGCAACACAGCCACCTGAGGCTGAAACCAGAACACCGGTGCCCGTATGCGTTGCCGCCTGCCACCTGATAGCTGCCACACCGGGTGCACGTGACCGGCCAGAACATAGCCGCGTGCATCCTGCTTTGGATGGTGTAGACAGACAAAAGGCGGATCGAGCAATTCAACCTGCCAGTCTATAGTCACCTGTAGCCTCTGCCTTGCGGCCAGACTATCGTGATTGCCAATAATAACCTGTACGCTCAGTTGTGTGCGCACGGCAAGCAGCGCCCGCCAGTGCGATTGCCAGGCCTCTGAAGATTCCGGCACCGCGTGCAGTAAATCGCCCAATACGACGAGCCGCTCGGCCCCTGTCCGATCAACGGCAATCATCAGACTGGTTAAGGTGTCTTCGCTGACGCCTGCTGGCACCGCGATACCCGCGCGGTTGAATGCCTGTTCCTTGCCGGCGTGGATATCAGCGGCAAAGAGGGTTTTCTTTGCCGCCCAGTAGATGGCTTTACAGGGCAACAGCTCAAGCGTCTCATCACGGCAATCGATACGCGTTGTACCGAAGCTAGTGGTCAATGTGTTGATCCAGTGTCTGCGTTGCCGCCGTCTCAAGCGTTGCCAATATCTTGTCACTCTGGCCTGGAAGGATTCAGAACTGAAAGTTTGGCCCTGCACGCTCTCAGCCCACAACGGAAAGGCCAGTGGCGTGAGCTGTGCCGGTTGCCTGATACACCAGTTTCGATCTTGGATCGACTGCAGACAGGATTCCATACGCCGCAATTCGAGTTGTTGCTCCAACACCTCGCGGCGTGCCTGTTCGAGCAGCAGATTGTCGGTGTCGTAGTTTTCCAGA
>CAZYDV010000310.1:0-7458 GCA_964646405.1 uncultured Granulosicoccaceae bacterium
ATAGGTTTGTGCACTCGCTCCATAGGTGGCAGGACCGTAGGTCTGCGCACTGGCACCATAAGTGGCCGGACCATAGGTTTGCGCACCGGCGCCATAAGTCGCAGGACCATAAGTTTGTGCACTCGCTCCATAGGTGGCAGGACCGTAGGTTTGTGCTGCACCATAAGTGGCCGGACCATACGTTTGTGCCGAGCCGTAAGTAGCGGGACCATAGGTTTGCGCTGTGCCGCAAGTGGCGGAACCATAGGTTTGAGCGGCACCGTAAGTGGCCGGACCATAGGTCTGTGCAGCACCGTAGGTGGCCGGGCCATAGGTTTGCGCAGCACCGTAAGTAGCCGGACCATAGGTTTGTGCAGCACCGTAGGTGGCCGGACCATAGGTTTGTGCAGCACCGTAAGTGGCCGGGCCGTAGGTTTGTGCAGCACCGTAAGTGGCCGGACCATAGGTTTGTGCTGCGCCGTAAGTGGCCGGGCCGTAGGTTTGTGCGCCTGGACCGGGAGCACCCTGCATCATTGGCGACGGTGGCATGGCAACTCGCAAATACCACTGCATCGCATTGGCAGGATCCTGCAGACTGGAAAGAAAGGCCGCAAATTCGGGTTTGGATGGCAGATGTATTGCTGCAGGATCATCCGACTCGGGTAAGGTGATGCCATACTCCTCCAGTCCCGAACGAGGATCGCGCTGCATAAGCTCTCGGAAATCGTCATCCTCGGCAAGCCGAGCCAGCAACTCGTAGAGTTTCTCCTGGTTTAGATCGATGTTACCGTCAGACATATTCGCTTCTCCTTATAATGCTGGCTTTACGCCGTGTAATTGGTTGAATCGGTGCCTCTTTAACTGCAGAGGCTAATTATATGACTGCTGAATTGGCAAATAACTACCGCCATAGCCAACTTTGTTCTGAAAATATCTGAAATAGTACATAATCTTTTTACTGTCGGTCAGCGCTGCTCTTGAGGCAATGCCCACCAGTAAAACCTCAGTACCCGGATCGGGCACTTCCGTGTTGGAAAATACCTGGCCGTCCTTCGTCATCCAGCAAAGTGAATCGGGGCCCATGCCAATCGGCGTGGCACGATTAGACTGAAAGGCAATCACACTCTCTCCAGCGGTGAGCACGGTCGCTTTAACGCCGTCAGCCGCCGCTACCGTCACGGTGCTGTAGTCCCTGACCGTTGTGGCGACCGATTCAACTTTCCCGCGAAAGATCACCCGCGCCCACAATCCGGCATCGGTGAGTATCGACAGCACACCACCAGGCTGTTGGTCGGTACGAAGTGAAACACCAATGCGCCGCGCGAGTTCCAATGTTCCCCGTACCGGCAATGCGCGATTCAGGTCATCGGCCTGCATCGGCCAGACCGCAACACCCGCCACGCCAAATGCGCGTGCCCACGCGACGCCATCAACCATTTCGTTAAATATCAACGCCGGATCTTCCCCGGACGGCACATCGGGCTCGAGCACCGCACAACTGCCCTGATGGTTGGCGGCCACCGCCGGGTTGGGATTCAAACCGGCGGCGGCATAGGTTGTCAACATCGCCCCCATCACTGATCGACCAGCGCCGTCGGCATCAACGATACCAAGACCGAGTTTTTGCGCGGCGAGAAAAGCCGGCACGACTGAACTTTGTACGCCCAGTTCCATCGGCACCAGGCGGCGTATGGGTTTGCCGAGTTGTTGCTCGACGATGCTGTTCAAACGCTCTACGGCATGGACCACCGCATCGACGTTGGTGACGTCCTTACCCGCCGTCTGAGACCCCATGAACGTGGCCGACACGGTGACCCCACTGTCATCGCCCATCGCCTCTTCAACACTCAGTAATCGAACCGGCTTGTCTGCGCTATAGCCGTGTTCGATCATCTTGAGGGCCGAACTCAGTGTGCCGCCACCTCCGCTGCCGAGAAACGCCGCGCCGTGCGCGATATCGTGTAACTTCTGACTATCTACTGCGTCCATTCAGACTCCAGATTCTATGTCGATTGCAAACTACCCGGGAATCAGGCGCTACCCAGATCGGCGATCAGCTTGCGCACCTGGCGAAGTTCGGATGAGTCCTCACCAGTCGCGAAGCTGTCAAGTTGCTGCGACACAAGCCCAATTGACTGCGCTAACGGTGCGCCACGGCGTTGTGCCAGTTGCAACAAATTGACAGCGGCACGCAGCGCAAACGGAGGCTGACGTCGCTCAACCGCAAGCGCAACCGCCCGCTCGAGCGTGGCAGCCGCAGCATCCAGATTGTCTTCACCATCGGCTTGAATCTCGCCATGCATTCGAAGCAGCTCGGCGTGGTAGGCATACTCGCAACAGTCATCGTGCTCGGCCACAGCCAGCACATTGTCGAGCACCTTGAGTGCATCATTTTGCCGACCCGCTCTTTTGTAAACGTCTGCGACCATTAAAGCCGCATAGGTTTGCGCGAGCCCACCGACGTACGTGACATAGGTCGTATAGGTTTGTTCTACCTCGTCGATCACGTCCTGTACAGCGCCGCCAGCAGCAACCGCCCACCCTCTGAACAATACACCGAACATCACATACACTTGCAGCCCATTTTGCTGGGCAACGGCAAGCAGTCGCTCACCGGCCTCGCGCGCAGCGTCGACATCACCGCGGTTGACGTGGTAACAGCAGGAGGTATTGAGTGCCAATGCAATGCTCAACGGATGATCGAGCTTATCTGTCAGCTGTGCCAGTTCCTGGTGACGCTGGCGCGCGGCATCGGGCTTTCCCTGTAACCACGGTACCCAGACGGCAAACATCAGTGCAAATACGCCGGGATCCATCCCGTACATCACACGACTGGCGGCGTGCTGAACCGGGTCATACTGCACGAGCACCTGCTCCGCACTGGCCAGCGACTCATCCAGCTTCGCTATCCAGAACTCACTGTTTGCAAGCGCGGCATGGGTTTGCAACTGCAGATCCTGGTTACCGCTATCGAGCGCAACCTGATGTACTTCCCGGGCAAGTTCCAGTGATTTTGGATACTTGGCGCGAAAGAGATTGTAGCCCCAGAACCCAAACAACACCTGAGCAAGTTCCGGTCGATCGCCCAGGCGCAAACAGAGTTCACGACAGTTGCTAAACGCATCCCTTGCCTGATCGGACGCCCAGCCAACTGTCGCCATATACACCATGCTGAGCGGAAGGCTGGCCGCCAACTCAAGTTCATCGCGCTGCGTGCCAGCTGGCAGGGACTCGACGAGTTTCAATGCCGCATCCAATTTCGCTTCCGCCTCGCTATATCCGGCAAGACTCAGTTCCAGACCCCCGACTTCAGTCAAATATCCAACGGTCTTTGCCACCACATCAGGCGCGCTGCCAGAATTGGAAATTGCGCGACTCCAGTGGTAAGCCAGCATTCGCACCAGATCTCCATCTGCCGGGAACTCCTCACGGCGACGTTCCAGAATCTCACCAACCCGCTGGTGCAGATCGCGCCGTTTGCTGCGCAGCAATGAGTTGTAGGCCGCCTCCTGCAACAATGCATGACGAAACATGTAACTGGCTTCAGGCGGCGTGCCGCTCTGCAATAGTATGTCGCCATCAACCAGTCGATTGAGCGCGTGCTGCAGACCAGTATCCGATTCGCCAATCAGTTGCTGCACAGTGACATAGTCGAAGTCACGCCCCAGTATCGACGCAAATTGTGCGACGACACGAACGACATTCTGTGCGTCAAGCCGCGCCATCAACGCATCCTGAAGGCTGCTGGGGATCGAAATGTTGTCGTCAATCTGGGACGACATGGATTTACCCGGCCTCGAGCCCACCACGTTTCGCGTCAGCTCTTCGGCAAAGATTGGCACCCCGTCTACGCGATCGATCAGTGCATTGACGAGCGATGGCGACAGCGAGTGTCCTTCACTGAGGTTGCGTATTAGTTTTTCCACATCGACGGCAGACAACCTGTCGAGCGCCATGCAGACCACATCCTGATCCTGCCACGGAGATTCAAATTCGGGCCGACTGGTCATCAGCAGCAGAGATGGCTGATTCTGCAATTCACCCAGCAGTCGACCTACCACCTCAAGGCTGGAGGAATCCATCCAATGCAAATCTTCAATAATCAAAAAAACCGGCGATCGCGTAGAACTGAAGATTTGCCTTACCAGCGCCTCCTGAGTACGCCCGCGCAACTCCTGAGGATCGATGGGCTCGGCATCCGCCGGTGCTGGCAACGACAGCAACGAGGAAAAGATCGACAGATTGCGCTGCAGCTCATCACCGCTGTCACCCAGCATGCGCCGCAGCTTTTCAACTCTAATTTCTGCCGAATCATCCACGCTAAATCGACATGCCTGGCGTAACTGATCGGCAAACGGATGCAATGCGCTTTCGCGGTGCACTGGCGAACAGCGAAATTCGAGCAGGTTCGCTCGGTTGGTCGATTGAAGTTGCTCGCGAAAGTACTGAATCATTCGCGACTTGCCGATTCCGGCAGAGCCAGTTAACAATATCGCACTGCTCTTGCCGCTGGTCACAGCCGCCAACATACTATCGACCACTGCCAGTTCGTTTACGCGATTGACCATTGGCGTTGACGCGGCGAAGATTTCCTCATCCAGCAAGGTACGTTCTGACAATGCGGCGTACACGCTGACGGGAGTGGGAATACCTTTGAGGTTGTGCTCGCCGCGGAAGTCAATCTTGAAACGTCGCGACACCAATTCTGCGGTTGTCGCGCTGACCAGCACACTGTTTGGCTCAGCAAGATCCTGGATACGCGCAGCGATGTTGGGTGTATCTCCGACGGCCAATTGTTCAGTGCGTCCGGACGCACCAATCTCGCCCACCACAACCTGACCTGTGTGCATGCCAATTCTTATTTTTAACGGCTCGCGATACGCAGCGGCCAGCGATCGGTTCAGGCGCTCGATGCCAGAGAGAATATCCAGCGCCGAGGCCACGGCGCGTGATGCGCTGTCTTCAAAGGCCTGCGGATACCCGAAATAGATAAGGACACCATCACCCAGATACTGCGCAACGTAACCGGCGTGCGGCTTGACCTGATCCGACACCGTTTGGTGATAGCGCCTGATCAGATCGCGCAGGTCCTCGGCATCCATGCGGCTCGACAGATCGGCAGAGCCAATCAGGTCACAGAACAACACGGTTAGTTGACGACGTTCTGCAACCTGCGCAGACAAGCGGCTCAGCGTGGAATCAGTATCCTGATTCGATGGTTGCAGCTGAGGCGATCCGCACTCCTGACAGAACTTTGCTTCGTCGTTAACCGCAAAACCACAGGCGTGGCAACGCATTCAAATTACCCTACTGGTTCGAATTCTTCAGAGAAACTGGCTCTGGGGCGACGCGCTTGTGTCTCCAGATTTTTGGGCGGGTAAACATAGGTAAGACCACTTTGGCTCAGCCCACAGCGAACGAGCATCTGCAGGAAAGTGATACCACACAGGTTGGGATCAGTGACAACCACTGGCAAGTCGTGCTCGACCAGAAACTGTTTAACCGGCTCGGCGACACCCATCATTGCGGTACAACCCAGTACAATGCCCTGCGCGCCATCGTGAGTGATAGCCATGTGACCGGCTTTGCACACTTCCTCTACGAGTTTGTCGTGATTACCCGCATCCTCAATCGACATGTTGATCGAGCGCACAGAACACAGATTGTCATTCTGACCAAACTGGCGAACATGTGAGTTGTCCAGTGCGAGCAGACTGTCACTCATTGTGATGATTGAAAACCGCTGCGCCAGCGACAGCATGGTCAACACTTGTGGTGCAAATCCTCCCAGTACAGGAATTTTCACACATTCGCGAACCGCCTCCACACCGCAGTTGTCAAAATCGCTGACGAATACTCCGTCGTACGACGACTCGTACGACCTGACCAGCTCAATCACATGTGGTGCATTCTGGGCAATTGCCCAGCGACTTTGAATATACGGGGTCCCGGCATCTATGCTGGTAACGTGCAGCTCGAAGTCAGGCGCGACTACTGGTTTGACGTACTTTGCTGCTAACTTATTGAATTTACTATTATTGATGGGGATTACCATCAATATTCGCTTCGGTTTTGACTCGCAACTCATACACGCCCCCTCACTGGTTCAAAGCTGGCGTCATACCATCAACACCACCATCGTGAGCAGACTATACAGGTGCCAACGCTCGTGGGTCCACCGCCCCAGCGGAGGCAAAGCGGGAATCAAATCTCACTAAAACAAGCCGGCAGGTGACTGTGACATGACTATGTGACCCCTGGCAGTTCAGTAAGCAGTTAATTCATCAATGTCATGGCATGTCAGGACGCAGTTGCTGCGCAAAATAAATGGCTGACGAGCAAGCTGGCTGGGCGCCAGCCTGGACAGTTTACTGATCATCGATCAGGTAACCACTGGAACCAATCGAGTTGATAGAACGGTGTCCAATTGCGACATTGGAGAGCGCCTTCAGGTGACACTCGTCTGGGCTTCAATTTCCGCTTTTGGATCAGTGTCCAGTCGCGTTCGTGAATGTGTCCATTCAGGCCAATGAAACTGAAATACCAGCGAATACCCACCGGCTCAACTGACCACTACTGCCCCGGCTCTGGCAGCGGCGGCGTACGGGTAAAAGTTATCACTTGCGAAAATACTGTGTGGCTCGCAGCAGGTGAGGTGGATGCCTTCTGCGTTTGGTCGAAACCATCGTAGCGGGACGTTGGGACTAGACAGGGCCGCATGATGTCGGGTAATCAGCGCGCAGACACCGGCATTGCACCGGTGTCGCGCAACGATTTGCAGATCAGGAATCCTTGAGCACAAAGGTCACTTTCAGTACCACGCGGTACTCGGTGATCTTGCCTTTCTCAACAACGACACTCTGGTCTTTGACCCAGGCGCCGGTGATGTCCTTGAGTGTTTTGTCGGCACGGGATACACCCGTCTGGACCGCATCTTCAAAACTCTTGGATGACGATGCGATGATTTCGGTAACTTTTGCAACTGACACAGTAGTCTCCTTTGACAAACGACAGAACCAGTGACCCGGTCCATCAGCAAGTTCGCAGCGAGCGCCACGAACAGAAAGCCAAGCCTACCCCGCAACCGACAGACAGCACGATCAGGAGTGCAAAATTTCGAAAACAGTGGTGTCCGGAGGCCTGGCGTAGCCCGCAACAAGCTTTGACCGTGCAGAGGCGTAAAAATTCACCCGCTGCCTGCGCGACGCAACGCATCAATCACGCGTTGCATATGCGCATTGGTACCAATGGTAATGCGTAATACGGCCTCTTTACCCTGAATGTGCAGTGGTCGAACCAGCACTTGTTGGTCCAGCAAGTTCGCCTGTGCGGCTTCTATCGACATGGGTGCCGAGGCACCGTCGCGCAGCATCACGAAATTGCCATGCGGCTCGGGGATGATCCAACCGGCGCTGCGCAGTGCCGCCACGACATGCGATCGCGTCTGGCGGATGCTGGCCACTGTCTGCGCCATATGCG
>CAZYDV010000311.1:0-2354 GCA_964646405.1 uncultured Granulosicoccaceae bacterium
CTCCTAACTGTGCACCAGAGTCGCGAAGGTGTATTCCCTCAACCATCAGAGCGTTATTATTGCCAGTGGTTGCGTGAAACGAATTTTCGCAGTCACAAGTCTGAACTGCCGGTGTGGTCACGGCTTTATTGATTGTTGTCTTGAGAGAATCGATGCTCCAGCTAAACTACGCGGACGGGTCAATTGGTGAGTTCGAACTCAGTTATGAAGAGGGAAAAACCATGCTCAATGGCAGCCGCTATTTTCGAACCGCTTCACCGATTTGTCGTTAATTTCCGCCGACGCTGCAATGTCGCGAGAATAAAGGCCAGTATCGCCAAACTATCGAATAGGCCTATCGCTCCCAATCCCACCGTCACGATCGATCTGGCGCGGGCTACCACGTCCAAGGTACCCACTCGATTCACTACCGGTTGAATCAGGCGATTGGTGTTATTGCGATAAAAACTGACATTGACGTGGTAGTTGCCGGTGGTGTCGGGCAGCCAGGTGAAGTTCAGATCGGTGCTGGTGTCGGCGGGTATATCAATGGAGTCGAATCTGACCGATTTGACCACTCGATCGCCGCTGTCGGCCACATCAAACAGTACTGAGAACGGTTCGCCGTCCAGGGCGTTACCCACTCTGGCATCAAATGAAACCAGCGTGCCGATATAAGGTGACGAATCAGAGTTGGTGAGCGATACAAGATAGGGTTGACTGTCCGCTGCCGGATCATCGTCAAGCGCTACATCAAACGTGATCGAGTCTGTCAGGTTGCCCTGTGCCACGGTCAGCGTCACCGGGTAGACACCACTGCGGGCATAGGTGTGGACTGTGGTGGCGGCCTGGCTGCTGTTGCCGTCGCCAAACGCCCATGTGTAGTCCAGTGTCACATCGGTGCTGGCGCGCGATCCGGTGGCATCGAAACTAACGGATAGCGGAGTCTCGATGTTGGTCTCAAAGCGCGCAATCGCAGTAGGCGGATCGTTTGCCAAATCGCCCGAGTAGTTGAGCCGATAGAGCGTGCCTGTCGAAATGGAAAGGTAATAGATCAATCCTTCAGGCCCGCTGACTATTTCAACCGGACCACCCAGATCAGTAGCCAGCTCTGATGCAGATGTGACTTCGCCCTGTGGGTCAATCGTCAGGTATCGAAACTCGCCCAGCGCAAAATCCCCAAACACGTAGCTACCGCGCAACCATGATGGATAATTTGCGCTGATGGCAAATACGCCGCCAGTCACCGCACCCTGGTTGTTGATATGTGGGTAGTCATGTTCGGGGTCAGTGAATCCACTTAACCGGCGGCATTGTTCCAGATCCGGGTAGCCGCCACCGGCAGGTGATTTTCCTTCACGGCAAGGCCATCCGTAGTTTCGCCCTGGCCGCACAAGATTGATCTCTTCTTTCAGGGACCAGCCAACGTCCCCGCCGAACAGTCGCCCGTCGATCGGGTGAAAGTTGAATCGGTACGGGTTTCTGAATCCGTAGGCCCATATTTTTGATCGGATGTCGTTCGAATTGCCGGTGTAGTACGGGTTGTCGAATACGCCCTGGCCATCTCGCTCTACCCGCAGGATTTTGCCGCTTAGATTGTTTAGATCCTGGGCACGAAACGCATTGGAATCGATACCTCTGAAATCGGCACCGTCGCCAATGGCAACATATAGCTTGCCGTCCGGGCCGAATCGCATGCCGCCAACGGTATGGGTGATCGAATCAGAGGCGATACAGTCTGCGTCTACTGGATGGTCCACACACGCGGGTGCCGATGCAGAGCCGCCAACTGTGCCCAGGATTACTCGCCGCGACGCCTCGTCAGCGACGTTGCCATTTGCGGTATAGCGAACGACGCGCGCGGTTTTCCGGCCATCGATGTTGGATGGGTCATTCTCGTAGGTGTAGGCTAAGAAGACGAATCCGGTGTTATCGAAATCCGGGTCTAGGGCAATGCCGATCAGGCCCCTGTCGCGATGATTGTTGACGTCGCCAATCTCGATGAAAGGCGTATCCAGTAGCTGGCCGTTTTCCATCACCCGCACCACGCCATTCTTTTGCGCAATGAAGATTCGCCCGTCCGGGTGGAATGCGAGCGCAGTCGGTAGCGTGAGCCCTCCGACTACCTGCTCAATAGAAAACCCATCCGCGTTGAATTGCACACTGTGGGCAGGTGAGTGCAAAAGAAAGCTGAACGCGGCAGCCGCATATAGTGCTGCAGTAGTCCGGCAGACTGCGCGGCGCAGCCGGGCGCATCGGCCTGGCACAAGCCTCGACTTTCCTGCTGGGCGGTGGTGATTCGGTGTTGCGTACAAAGTGCTTTTCATCGAACGATAGTACCTGTGACCAAGTGCGCAAAATTTGTCCAAGTCGGC
>CAZYDV010000311.1:2454-7419 GCA_964646405.1 uncultured Granulosicoccaceae bacterium
GGCCAGAAACAAAAGGCGAGTATCGCCGTGGCACTGGTGCACGATCCTGACGTTATCATCTTTGATGAACCGACCAACGGCCTGGATATTCTCGCCGCCAGAACCGTGCTTGATTTTTTGCAGGATTTTAGAAATCAGGGTAAAACCATAATCCTCTCTACCCATATTATGTCGGAGGCAGAAACGCTTTGTGACACTATCTGTATCATGCTAAATGGCAAGGTAGTTTGTCAGGGAAATCAAACAGAAATTTTAGCCTCCTGCGATGTGCAGAACCTGGGTGATGCGTTTTTCAAAATGGCGCTGCAGCACGGAGTTGTCGACAGTGTTTAAAGATAGCCTGATTATATTTAGCAAAGAGGCAGCAGTTGTCTTTAGAGACAGAAGAGCGGTATTCAGTAACTTTTTGCTGCCACTGGTTCTATTGCCCGTTGTCCTTGGTTTAATCGGGTTTGTGCAGCAATACCAATCACAGAAAAGAGTGGAGGCGGAGTATTCGATTGCCTTTGTTAATCTGCCCAAACAACTGCCGTTTGAAGGTAAGCCCTCAGGATTACGTGATTTTCTGTCTGAACGACTATCGTTTACTATGGACATCTCGCCGCACAGTAAAAACGGTATTACGGTCGAATTTCCGGCTAGTTTCGATTGGCAGATGCCCGCCTCTATCCTGGTCTACGCCGATACCAGCAGACAAGACATGCGCTATGCCGCGAATCAGGTGCAGGCAGCCATTCAGGATGTCAATCTGCAATTGGGCGAGGCAAAACTTTCCGCCTTGGGTCTGAATATAGACAGCCTGTACCCTTTGAAATCAGAGCTCGTCAGTATTGCCACCGAGAGTGGAGGCGACACAGGGGAGGGGATGTTGTTTTTAACATCCGTGTTGCCTTATATCATTCTAATCTATCTTTTCACCGGGGCTGTGGGTTTGGCCCTGAGTGTCACCGCGGGTGAGAAAGAGCGTGGCAGTCTGGCATCACTGTTGGTCAATCAGGTCGAGCGCAGTGCAATCGCTCTGGGTAAAATGCTCGCTATCATGGTGGTAGCGATACTCAATGCCATCGCCAGCATCATCGGTCTCTTAATCGGTGCACTGTTGTTCAGTTACCTTATGGGCGGATCTACCGCTGTACTGTCGGCTGAGGCGGCGTCAGTTTTCGGTGGTGCCGCTACGCCGTTTGGTGCGATCGCACTGGTATTGATCATCCTCAGTGCAGCTGCTGCGAGCTCGTCTTTGGTTGTCTTCATCGGCTCTAAAGCGAAAACGGTTCGAGAGGGCCATAGTTACATTACGCCATTGACCATGATAGTGCTTTTGGCTGCTGTGGCGGGTATGAATATGGATTTGAGATCAGATGTCTGGTTGTGCCTCGTTCCGTTTGTCAATTCAGTCGTGGTCATTAAAGGCGCGATGCTGAGCGAATTGCTGCTGCAACATCTGCTCGTAAGCCTTGCAGTCAATGTGCTCGCAACCTGTGCGTTTGTCTTCCTGACTGCCCGGGAATTCAATCAGGAGCGGGTGCTTTTTACGCAGTGATGTTGCCCTTGCTGTCGAGTGAGGCGGTCGATCACGATTGTTAGCTTGCAGGGTTGAATGTCTCGCTGCCTGTCTTGACGCGGGGCGCGATCTCATCATCCAGCTTGCGGCTATCTGCCGGACCTCTGTTGTGCAACTATCGCCACCGCTCTTTAGTGCCGCGTGATACTCTGTCAACTGGCGAGGTGTCGTCGGGCTGTCGGGAAGACGACTTCTGGAGCATGCCTGTCAGTATCGCTAATCACAACCGCTAAAATTGGAGGGAAAACATGAATTTGACTCAACTAACCCGCGCGCTGGCGCTGGGCGCTGCGCTCATCGCCACACCCGTACTGGCAGAGTACCCAGAACGCCCGATCAATATGGTCATCCCCTACGGTGCGGGCGGTGCCACTGATATTTCGGCGCGCACCATCGCCGAACCGCTGGGCAACGCGGTGGGCAAACCTCTGATCATGGCCAACGTCACCGGTGCCGGCGGTGCCACTGGATCCGTCACTGTGCAGAATGCCAAGGCAGACGGGTACACGATGCTGTTTGCGCGTGTCGGTTCACACTCGGTCAACCCGGCCATGAAAGCGACTCTGCCCTACACGCTTGATGATTTTCGCTTTGTTACCGTCTACGAGATCAACCCCGTGGCGTGTGCCGTTGCCGCATCCTCAGACATCAACTCCATGGATGATCTGGTTGCCAAGGTCAATGAAGGTGGCGTGACCTACAGCTCCTCTGGCGTGGGTTCACTGCTGCATCTGGCTGGCGCCATGGTGCTGAAAGAGTTCGGTATTGAAAAACCGCTCGAGGCCGCCACGCACATTCCACTTAAAGGGGGTGGCGCGGCTGCCACTGCAGTACTGAATGGCACCGCGACTTTCCTGTGCACCAACTCTTCGGCGCTGGCAAGCTTCGTCGCCAATGGACAATTAAAGCCGCTGATGGTGACAACCCCGGAACCGGTGGTTGGCTTTGATGCGCCCACCGCGAATGAACTCGGCAAGGACCGGCTCAATCAACTGGTGGGCTGGACCGGAATCGCAGGACCCGATGATCTTCCGGACGACATCGCCAAGCAATGGGGCACGTGGATGGCCGAGGCCACCCAGGACGCTAAATTCAATGAAGCCATGACCGCACGCGGATCCGTCATCCGGTTGATGGACCCGGTCGAGGCCAACGAATTCATCGTCGGTCAATACGAAGTCTTCCGCGCGCTGGTTGATGAGCTCGGCATGCGTATCGAAGGTTAGCCAAAACACCATTCGTCAATAAGTAAGCAACGCGCGGCCGTGATTGTCGGCCGCGCAGTGACTCTACCGGAGGGGCGGTGTCTCTACGTGTGCTACAACTGCGGCTGGGCCTGGGTGCATGCCTGGTGGCTCTGCTGCTCGTCTTTGTTGCGATCCCTACCTGGGTGTCATCGCCAAGCAATGTCTCGAACCTGGTTCTGTCGCCGACCTTCTGGCCCTATACCCTGGCCGGACTCACCGGGTTGACTGGCATCGGTCTGGTTTTATCGTCGCGCGTGATCAGTCCGGAAAAACGCGTGGGCGACGACGAGCAAATCGACGGCAATCCGTGGATCCGGCTGATCATTTTGGCTGTCATTATGCTGGTGACCATGGTGCTGTTGCCTCGGCTGGGTATGGTCTGGACCGCCATGCCCGTGTTTGCCGCCATCGCGCTGATGTTAAAAACGCGTCACCGTGTCACGGCGCTAGTCTGCGCGGTGTTAATACCACTCTTTCTCTACGCATTTTTTGCTCATGTTGCAGGTGTCGCCATCCCCCAGGGTGACTTTGTGAGGCTGCCGTGAGCTTTCTCGACAGCCTGCAGGCCGGCCTGTCTATCGTCTCTTCCGTTGAAGTTTTTCTCGCGCTGTTTGCGGGAATCTGTATCGGCGTAGTCGGCGGTGCGATACCCGGGTTGTCCGCAACCATGGCTGTCGCCTTGACGCTGCCGTTCACCTTCAGCATGCAACCCATCACCGGCATACTGCTGCTGCTGGGGGTCTATAAGGGCGGGATATTCGGCGGTTCCATACCGGCGATACTGATCAAAACACCCGGCACTCCCGCATCCTCGGCAACCATTCTCGATGGCCACCCAATGGCTGAGCGCGGCGAAGCAGGGCGTGCGCTCGGCATGGCGCTGTGGGCGTCCTGTACGGCAGATCTAGTGTCTAATCTGGCGCTGATTCTGTTTGCCGGCTGGCTCGCCTCGTTCGCGCTGAATTTCGGGCCACCAGAGTTCTTCGCGTTGATTTTGTTCTCATTAACCATCATTGCCGGCGTGTCGGGGGAAAGCCTGCTGCGCGGTGCTTTGTCTGCACTGCTGGGCCTGCTGCTGGCCACGGTTGGGCTCGATCTCGTTTACGGCACCAATCGATTCACCTTTGGCAATCCGAACATGATGGGCGGGTTGAATTTCATTGCCGTGCTGATTGGCCTGTTCGCGATTCCGGAGATCATCGCCATGGCGTGGAATCCCAAGGGGCATCTTGGCAACGCCCGAACGCTGGGGCAATCCAAAGTCAGTTTCGCCGATTATCGCCGGAGCTTTAAATCGATCATTCGCGGCAGCTTCATTGGCGTTTTCCTGGGTTCGATTCCGGGAATTGGCGCCGCACCCTCCGCCTTCCTTAGCTATTCGGAAGCACGCCGCAAGTCGCCCCACAAAGACAACTTCGGCAAAGGCGAGATAGAGGGCGTCGCCGCATCCGAGGCAGGCAATAACGGGGTAGCCGGTGCCACCCTCATCCCCCTGCTGGCACTGGGCGTGCCCGGCGACGTGATCACCGCCATCATTATCGGCGCCTTCATGATCCACGGCCTGCAGCCAGGCCCGATGATGTTCATTTTGAACGTGGACATCATCTACGGTTTGTTCATTGGCCTCATCATCAGCTCTGTGTTTTTGTTTATCGTCGGCAGTGTCGCCATCAAAGGGTTCCGCTTCGTCTCCGATGTGCCCAAACCGCTGCTGATGCCGGCAGTGCTGGTGCTTTGCATCTTCGGCGTCTTTGCAGTGAACAACAATATTTTCGATGTCGGCGTGATGTTCGTGATGGGCTGGGTAGGCTTCCTGATGATGCGTTATCAGATACCGGCCGCCCCTTTCCTGATCGCGTTTATTCTGGGCCCGTTGCTGGAAGATAACTTCAGACAATCCATGCTGATGTCCGGCAGTGATCCCGCCATCCTGTTGCGCGGTCCGATTACCTGGTTCTTCTGGACCGTCACCGTCATCACCGTGTTTGCGATTGCCCGCAACATCAGGCGGGCTTCTGCGGCCTGAGAACCCGCTTGACAGGTCGGGCACGCAAAGCCTGGAAGACTGATGTCTTCAGCCTGCACGATGACCCGGAACAGAATTCCACTGGTCTCGCCAAACGCAGGCATCGGGTGCGCGGTTGTGAAACGAGTCGA
>CAZYDV010000312.1:0-7418 GCA_964646405.1 uncultured Granulosicoccaceae bacterium
GCGCCAGAATGCCTTTCACTCTATAGTGATGAACAAGAGCAGGCGATTGGCCGTGTTGCCAGTTTTATCAGTCAGTTTGGCAACGGTGCGTTTGGCGTGCAGTTATGCCACGCCGGCCGCAAGGCTTCAGCGAAAACACCGGCTGAGGGTGGTGGCCCCAAGCCGGTTTCCGAAGGGGGATATCAGGCTTGTGCTCCATCTGCACTGCCCGTGTCACCTGCCTGGCCAGTACCCCGGACGCTGTCGGTAAACGATATCAATGAGCTTGTTGAGACGTTCGCATCGTCAGCCGCACGCGCAGCCAGAACAGATGCTAACGTGATCGAGATACATGGAGCACACGGCTACCTGTTGCATCAATTTATGTCACCCATCTCCAACCACCGAAACGATCAGTATGGCGGCAGCATTGAAAATCGAATGCGATTTCCGCTGCAAGTTTTTGAAGCCATCAGAGATGCCTTCCCTGCAGACAAACCGGTTGGGATGCGTCTTTCTGCCACTGACTGGGTCAACGGCGGTTGGGATATTGAAAGCACGGTGCGACTGTCGAAAGAGCTGGATGCGCTAGGCTGCGATTATGTACATATATCAAGCGGCGGCTTGTCGCCAGAGCAAGAAATCGTCGACGGGCCCGGCTATCAAACCGGATTCGCTGCGGAGGTGAAGCGACATGTGAATATGGCCGTTGTCACGGTAGGCCAAATCAGTGAGCCGATGCAGGCTGAAACTATTTTACAATCAGGGCAGGCCGATATGGTGGCGCTTGCTCGCACCATGCTTTTCAACCCGCGCTGGACATGGCATGCCGCTCACGAACTGGGTGATGAAACGTTCTACCCGCGCCAGTATGTTCGCGGCCATCCATCCAGGTGGGGGAGCCGTGGTGCCAATATCGTCGGCAACTATGCGTTCGAAAAACAACCGAAAAATTAATGCAGTTTAGCGATCAACAAACTACCACTCTGAGAAAACTGACATGACACAACAGGTCGAAGCAAACGGAATTACGATCAACTATAGATTCGATGGGCCCGAGGATGCACCCGTCGTTATGCTCAGCAACAGCCTGATGTCGAATCTCTCGATGTGGGAATCCCAGATGTCGGTGCTGACGGAGTCCTTTCGTGTGCTGCGATATGATACTCGTGGTCACGGTAATACGGATGCTCCGGCCGGGCCGTACACCATCCAGTTGCTGGCTGAGGACGTGGTTGCTCTGCTCGACGCTTTGAAGATCGACAAAGTGCACTTTGCCGGGTTATCGATGGGAGGCATGATTGCCCAGTATTTGGGTGCGAACCACGGCGAGCGTATTCACTCACTTATGCTGTGTGATACCGCGAGTGAGATGCCGACACTGGAGATGTGGAATGATCGCATCTCAACCGCTCGGGACAATGGCATTAGTGCACTACTTGACGGCACACTCCAGCGCTGGTTCACAGCACCCTTTCGTGAAAATGATAAAGCTGCCGTTGAGAAAGTGGCGCAAATGATTCGCACGACCGATACCGACGGGTATATCGCCTGTGCCAGTGCGGTGAGAGATATGAGCCAGACATCCATACTGTCAAAAATCTCGGTGCCAACCATTATTATTGTCGGTGAGGATGACCCTGCCTGTACCGTTGCACAATCCAGAGTGCTTGAAGAACACATAGAAGGCGCGGAGCTTGTGATTTTGAAAAATGCAGCGCATCTGTCTAATATCGAAAAGATCGATGAGTTTAACGATGCGATGCTTGGGTTCCTGAACAACCGATAGGCGGGTTGGATGATGGGGACAGCGCGTATTGCCTGTTCCCGTTATCCGATGCTCTGATAGGACGACCGTGTATCCGTCATCGCTCGGCGCCTCAATCCGCCTGTGTATACACCGGGGCCCCGTCAGTCAATTCGTAGTAGTCGCCTTTATCCGCAGTAAATATATGCCGGTCAATTTTCAGCCCGGTTGGTTTGTCGAGACACCCCGCTAGAATAGAGGTGAAATCGGTGCCGTCGTGGCGCCAGAATAGCGCGGAGCCGCAGTGTTGGCAGAAACCGCGTTCGGCGGAGTCGGATGCACGGTACCACTTCACATGTTCTTCACCGTGGACGGTGATAGCATCGTTTTGCGCGCGGGTGGCAGCATAGTGGTGTCCGGTCTGTTTGCGACACTGGGTGCAGTGGCAGGCGATGACCTCTCGATCAAGGGCTGTGATATCCAGCGTGACTTTGCCACAAAGGCAGCTTCCGGTGATGCTCATAATTCCTGGTCCGTTGTTGGTGGTGCGTAGGGTAAAGGTCGCCCCGATGCACTTTGCATCATTGGGTATGCCCGGTGAATGAAAGTTATTGCTCTACGGCAGCGATTGAGGTACAAAACCGAACTGCAGCTCGAATCGTTTACAGTATTGATCCCAGGCACCTGGATTGACAAGCCTAGGTGGCACCCTGCCTGCGAATAGGTCAATCCATTGCTCCGCCGCCATCACGCCCATCTGTTGCATCGCCTCGTGCGTCATGCCGGCGCAGTGCGGTGTGGCGATCACGTTATCCAACTGCAGCAGCGGATGACTGAGCGGGGTGGGCTCGTCCCACCATACGTCAACGCCGGTGCGATCGTCGCACTGGTTAGTGCCTCGGCCAGATCGTTCTCATTGTGAATGCCGCCTCTGGCGGTGGTGACAAAAAAGCTGTCGGCTTCATGAGATCGAATGATTTTTTGTCGATCATGTTCAGCGTCTGATCATTGCGCGGGCAGTGCACAGTGATAAAATCGCTGTCCGTAAACAGGCGATCCCAGTCTACCCTTTGTGCGCCGCGGCTATGCACGTCGGCTTCGCCAAGGTAAGGATCGTAAGCCAGTACGTTCATATTGAACGCTCTGGCGATCTGCGCTGTGCGGGTGCCGATCTGGCCAATGCCGATGATGCCTAAGGTTTTGCCGAATATATCGCGTCCGTCGAACATCATGCGATCAACGCGATCCCGGGTATGCATGGCGCGATCGGCATCGATGATTTTTTTCGACAGGCTCAGCATAAACCCAAACACATGTTCGGCAACCGCTTCGGCATTGGTGCCGGATTGATTGCAGACGATAATACCGGCGTTGGTGCAGGCTTCTACATCGATCATGTCATAGCCGGCACCTGTCGAGCAGATGGCAAGCAGATTCGGCAAGCGTTTAACCATGGCGCGATCGGCCAGATAGCGGGTATCGATCTCTGTGCGTGGCATTATCTGGTAGCCGTGCATTGCGTCAAGCACGGATTGATTGCTTGTTTCACTGTCGGCAAAGTGCAGATGGTGCAGATCGATTGTATCGTCCAGGTTCAAGATTTCGACGGCATCGCCCGTCATCCATTTTTCGAAATACGCCATCTGCGCTTTCATATTGCTATATCCACAGTGCTATTGAGGTTCTTTGCGTTCAGCACGGCGGGCGAGCTTCAGGGTGAGTTTTTCCGCAACGCCAGGGCGGCTCCACGGGCATTCTGCGATGCAGATGCCGCAGGCGTAGTTTTCGCCGAAGTACGGGATGCATTTATCGAAGTCCACGTACCACTTGTGCTCACCGCGCACCAGTTTTTTTTCGTTGTGAATTGCATCGGGTGGGCAGGCGTTGCGGCAGACCTGACAGTTCAGGCAGTACTCGTCAGCGCCAAAACGATCAGGTGCATCGTTTAACATCGGCATATCGGTGGTGACCGCAGAGAGCCTGAATGCCGAGCCAAACTGTCGGTTAATCAGAGAGCCGTGTTTGCCCAATTCTCCCATGCCTGCCTCGATTGCCGGCGGTATCATCGACAGCGCATCGGCCATCGGGCCTGGATAGGCGGTCGCGTTGTAGCCCATGCCGCGAATGAAATTGGTCAGTTTTTTTGCCGCTCTTGCACCTCGATTGTATTGCCGGTGCAGATCGTGGTAGGCCGATAGATCCTCCGCTCGGGGTGGCATTCTGGACAGCGATTCGTAGTGGTGTTGAAACCCCAGAATGATCACGGTTGGGTCGGTGATGGTGTAACCGTCGAAGATGTATTCGGGTTTCATTGCGGTCACACCGATCAGGTCGGCCTCGTGGTCAAGCGCAAAGGTTTTGATCCTCTGCTTCAGCGTCGACGCATCGGCCACAACTCGCTGTGGTGCGATCGGGCAGGGTTCGGGGCCGCGATCGACATTCGGATTCCTGAAAGAATGATCCTCGCCCGACTTTGGCCGCATGTGCCCCACGATAAACTGTTGCAATTGTCCGAACGGTTGCTGGTCCGCCGGGTGCCAGAAGAAGCGCGATGGTGCTCGAACCTCCGGCTCGGCCAGGCCGTTGACGGTATTGCCTGACACATCCGGAAAGTGCTCAAGCAGCTCCGGGTCTGGTGTGTAACGGTGTTGTTTTTTCATCAGGCTTCCTCCCCGTGACGCCAGTTTACTGTATCCATCGGGTGGCACCAATCGCAGTGTCGGGCAGGGACTTGTCCTTGTGACAGTGCGAACGCGTTGTGGAAAACTGCTGTCGAGTCGGCGTGCCGGTTGTGTTCAGTGATAAGATCGGATCACGAACTCAATTCTTTCGGGTGTCACGATATGGTGCTATTGGCTGAAATGCCGGCGGTGGGGCGGGGTTTTATTGCCGAGCTTGAAATGCCGGTTATGGATAAAGGCGGTTGGACAAACCCTCCCGCGGCAAAGGATCGTCGGGTGGCTGTGGTGTCCAGTGCGGCGGTATCGCGCCGGGGCGAAAAACCGTTTAGCTGGCTTGCCCGAGATCACCGTGTTATCAGTAAGGGCGATCGCGATCTCGTGATGACGCATGTCGCCGTGGAGTACGATCGCACCGCGTGGCAGCAGGATATCAATACCATTTTGCCATTCGACCGGCTCGATGAAATGGCGGCTGCTGGCGAGATCGGTTCCGTGGCCGATCGGCACTATGCGTTCATGGGGGCTGCCGATCCGCGCGATATGGAAAAGTCTGCCAATGACGCGATCGAGCAGATGAGACGCGATGACGTCAACACCGTTTTTCTGATCCCGGTCTGACCTTTCTGTACGCGCGCCGTGAGCGTGCTTGCACACTATTTTGAGTCAGCCGGTTTTGCCACTGTGCTGGTGGGTTTTGTTCGGGAACACATCGAGGCGATTGCGCCACCAAGGGCACTGTGGCTCGATTTTCCGATGGGCCGACCGTTGGGCAAACCCAATGATCCGGACTATCAGAAGTCGGTGATCCGTGCGGCTTTTCAGTTGTTCGACGCGCCTGCGGGCCCGGTGCTATCGGACTTCCCGGATGTGATTGCCGTGCGCGATGGGCGCATGGGGTATGCACTGCCGGTCGAGCTGGTCTACAGCAAAGATGAGGTGGGCGATGTCGATGCGCTGCTGGCACAGGTACAGGATGAGATCGCACAGTTGCGCCCGGCCTACGATACCGCGGTTACAGCGCGCGGTCGAACCACAGTAGGCGCGAGCGAAGTTCCGATTACCGATCTGGCGCCCTACATCGCCGAGTTTACGAAGGGCAGAAAGCCCAAATCACTTCGCAAAGGCTTGCCCCCGGTACCGCTGCTGAAGCTCGTGGTAGAGGATCTTGCCGCTTACTACACTGAGGCGCGTACCCATCGCGATAGCATGGATGACTTCGAGCTGATGGGCCGGTGGTTCTGGGAGGAGTGCAGTGCCGGGCAGTTGCTGTTGTGGCTGGAAGCCGTGTCGCTCGACAGTGACGATAACGTGCTGCGGCAGATTGTGGACATGTCGCTGATCACACCGCGATTCTGGTCTGAAGGGCCATTGCCTGGTACCTCGGGTTCGGGGTGGTAGACGTCAACTCTCGAGCTTGAACCTGAGCCTGAACCATTGAAAAAAGCATCCAATGAAGAGGTAGTGGCAAGTGCCAGGCTCAATCCGGTCGAATGGCCACTGGGTAGTGATGTCGTCACAACGGATACGCGTAAAGGCGTGCAATCGGTTGAGCACGCGTTTTCATTGCTGCAGGTATTTGTCCAGTCCGAAAAGCCGCTGGCGATCAAAGAGATTGCCGAATCCAGTGGCATGCCGGCATCCAAAGTACACCACTATCTGGTGTCACTGGTGCGTGTGGGTGCAGTGCAGCAGATGGCCAATGGTGCCTACTGTCTGGGGGCGTTCGCACTGCACATGGGGCTGGCCGCCGTCAGAAGGCTGGAGCCAGTTGAACTGGCGGCCGCGGCTGCCAGCAAACTTCGCGATGCCACCGGCGAGGCTGCGTTTATTTCTGTTTGGGGTAACTATGGCCCGGTATCGGTGCGTTACTTTGAAGGGTTTCAGCCGGTGACCGTGGAAATCAGGGTGGGCAATGTATTGCCACTGGCGATTTCTGCGACGGGTAAGGTGTTTGTCACCTGGGGCGCTGATTCTCAGATCGCGCCGGTGTTGTCACGTGAAAAAATCTCCACTGAGCAACGCGCTGTCATTCGCAGTGACACACTGCAAAGCGGGCTTGGCCAGGTCGACGGTGAACTTTTGCCTCGCATTGCCTCGCTGGCTGCGCCGGTGTTTGACCACGATGGCAGGCTGGCGCTGGTTATTACCCAACTGGGCTGGTCGGGTGAATTTGATCTCGCCCCTGATGGCAAGATTGCCCGCGCGCTCACTGAGTGTGCAGCGCGACTCTCTGTGCAACTGGGTTACACCGGTTCAGCGCACCAGTTGCGGTAGCCACAGGGTAATTGCCGGCACTGACGCCAACAGTGCCAGGCGAAACAGATCGGCGATCCAGAAAGGGGTCACCCCGCGAAAAATTGTGCCGGTAGGTACATCGCCCAATACACCTTTCAACACAAACACATTCAGGCCTACCGGCGGGGTGATCAGGCTGATCTCTGTGACCACGACAACCACAATGCCAAACCACACCGGATCATAGCCAAGTGATGTGACCAGTGGAAAGAATATCGGTACCGTCAACAGCATCATCGATAAACTTTCAAACACGCAGCCAAGGAGAATATAGACGAGCAGGATCGACATGATCACGGTGCCCGGCGAGACATCATTGGCCGTGACCAGCGCGCGCAGCGCCTCTGGCAGACCGGCCAGATTGACAAAATTCGAGAAGATCCACGCGCCGATCAACACCGAAAACAGGTTGGCGGTGGTGCGAGAGGTTTCCTTCAGTGCTTCTAGCGTGTCTTTAAATCGCATGCCGCGGGCCACAGCGATAATAAACGCACCGGCGGCACCCATGCCCGCCGCCTCGGTAGGCGAGAAAGTCAGGTTGATCGGCCAGAAGTTCAGTACGCCATACATGCCGCCAAATACCAGGCCAAACAGAATGAGCACCGCCCAAACGTCTCTCATCGCGCGTGCGCGTCCCGACCAACTGGTGCGTTCACCCGGTGGGCCGGCTTCGGGGTTGCGCCCGACCGTCCAGCGAACCGCGAGCAGGTAGAACA
>CAZYDV010000313.1:0-7375 GCA_964646405.1 uncultured Granulosicoccaceae bacterium
GGCGCACCAGAATCAGATGATGCAATTGTTATCAGACGCGGCAATGGCGATAGTATTTTCAGGGCTGCTTTTTCAGTTAGTTAAGTACCGATTGGCCGGGCAGGGTGTGTAGCTGATATGCCGACGTGTTGGATAATCGCGGGCCCAAACGGAGCATGAAAGAAATGTGATTCACAAGGGCTATTTTCGACGCCTGCACGTTTTGTCCCTTCAGTTCGGCAAGGCAATCAGTCGATCCTGCAACGTGTATGAGCGATTTCCGAATGATGGATGAAGTGGATATTACCGCCGGCAGTGCCTTGTGCGATGATGGCTATTTGTTTGCGTTTAAAACTCTGGAGTCCTATTTAGCGTCACACTACTATTTTGCAGGATGGGGTTTACACGGAAAATGGTCGGATAGAAAAACGAAACGGGATTTGGCCAAGCCTAAGCTTCCTCGACCTCAGTTAACACTCAACGCCTGTACTTCAATAAAGCTTAGCGATATCAGAAAATCCGGCAAATGCCCTGGTCCGAAGTGCGACCTGTCGAAGCTGTGTAACTAACTGACTGCCCAGTGGGAGGAGGGGGCGAGGCTGGTCAGTAGTAGGGATGGTGGTGTCCGGGTGGCGCTCAATTCCCGTGTAGGGTTCTTACGAGTTCCTGGCTCATCTGTGCGATAGACATGTCATCAATTTTTTATGATCCTAGAGTCATATTGACAAGTTATGAGCAATAGATCATTATTACAGTTTATGATCTATGATTCATAAGATATGGAAATTCTCGCTCGCACACCCAATCAGCTTGGCCAGGCATTACGTCGCGCTCGTAAACAGAACGGGCTGAGTCAGCAGGCGTTGGCTGAAAAGTGTGGCCTTTGGCAGGAGACCATTTCGAAAATCGAAAGAGGGCTGCCGGGTGCAAGGATCGAGACGATACTGCAAATCACTGCTGCGCTGGATCTGGAGATTGTCGTCAGACAGCGCACTCGGGGTACGACGGATTACCTGCGGGAGACAATCTAGCCATGCCTCGCCAGCGTCGGTACAGCCCGCTGGCTGTTTTTCTAAACAACCGGCTGGTAGGTCATCTATTCAGAGAAACGGCGGGCAATATACGATTTGTCTATGAGTTGGACTGGCTGGCATGGGAACACGCTTTGCCGGTGTCGCTGTCGATGCCCTTGCGCGAGGAGGCTTACACTGGTGCGACGGTATTGGCGGTTTTTGACAATCTGTTGCCAGACAATGAAGCGGTACGTAGTTCCGTCGCGGCAAGATTTGGCGCACAGGGTTCCGATCCTTTCAGTTTACTAGGCGCTATCGGCAGAGATTGTGTGGGGGCGCTGCGGTTTCTTGCGCAGGGCGAGAGTCCCGGTTCGCATGGTGGCATGGTTGGAGATGTGCTATCGGATGACGATATCGCCAACCGGCTGTCGGCACTGTCTCGCGATCCGCTCGGTCTTAGCCGAGATAGTGATTTGAGAATTTCCATTGCCGGCGCGCAGGAAAAAACTGCCTTGTCGAAAAAGGGGGCGCGGTGGTTGTCACCCAGAGGGGCGACGCCCACGACACATATTTTTAAAACACAGATTGGACAATTGTCCAACGGACTTGATTTAACGCAAAGCGTCGAGAATGAGTATCTCTGCCTCCAATTAGCGAAAGCATACGGTCTTCCGGTGGCGAATGCGACAATAGAGACCTTTCTCGAGATAAAAGCGTTGGTTGTAGAACGTTTTGATCGCAAATGGATAGATGTTGATACGCTTGTACGGTTGCCGCAAGAGGATTGCTGTCAAGCGCTGTCGTTTCCTTCGACACTGAAATATCAGCGCGATGGCGGCCCCGGTGTAGATGACATCATGATGCTGTTGCGCGGCAGCGATGAATCAGAGCAGGATCAAATGCTTTTTTTTAAATCGCAGATTTTTTTCTGGTTGTTGGGTGCCACAGACGGGCACGCAAAAAATTTCAGTGTCTATCTTTTCTCGCAGGGACGATTCCGGCTAACACCGCTATACGACATCATTAGTTTGCAGCCAAGCGTCGACTCAGGCCAGGTGAGGCGCAATGAATTCAGGCTGGCGATGCGATTGGGAGATGGTGGAAAATACAAGGTGCATGACATTTATGGCAGACACTTGTCTCAAACCGGGCTCAGGTGTGGATTGTCTAAAAGTGCAATCAATTCTGCGCTTGAAGAAATAGCCGATCGCAGCGCTCAGGTCGCCACAGAGATTGACAAAGCGCTGCCCGATGACTTTCCAGAGCTATTGCTGGATTCTGTTGTGAAAGGTATCAATACTCGTGTGTCCAGACTTCACGGCATGTAGTGTCTCCAGTCCGTATTCATGAATCATAGTCGTATGCCGCGTTGTGGTACGAGCCAATTCAATCCCCAAAATGCTTCAATTCCTCAAGTGATTCATCCTCCAGAGCGTTGATCGCAATATCCAGTTCCTCGCGCGCGCGGCGCAGTGCAGATAAGCCTGTTGCGGGATCGTTGAAATCCGGTTGGTTGATGCAGGGCTGCAGATGCTGTGCGCAGCGGTAGGCCATCTGGCGGGTGTATTCGGCGCTGACGGTGTTGGCGGGGTCTGCGATTTTTAGTTGTTTGTAGGCGGTGAAGTCGGGCGTGGTTGGATCGGCGAAGCTGTAGCCGTTGACGAAGGTGATGCGCTCACCGGGTGCCTGCAGTCCGCGCGCCTGATGGACGACGTAGTTGCCTTGCATCAGTACGGCGTAACCGGCACCGGGCATCCTGGGGGCGATGATGCGTTCTGCGAGTATAGGCTTGCCGGCCTGTTTCAGCGTGGCCATTTCGTCGCGCGTGCCTTTGAAGTATTGGAATTCTCCACCCTCGACCTCGTTGGGGTCGGTGACGAACATGACGTAGTCGACCTGCAGTGTGTCGAAGTGCCACTTGTCGACGTTTTCGCCAACGGTTAACGGCTGGTAGTTGAGGTGAGCGAGTTGATGACCCATGGCGTGTGGCAGCAGCGGTGCCTGCAACAGTTGCGACAGATGCTCTGTGACTTGCGGGCTAACACACAGGTCGCGCACGAACCGGGAGCGGTAGGCGCCGCCACGCATACTGCGGGCAATGCGCGGGTTCGACTTTGTATAGGCTTCGAGTTGCTTGCAGACATGATAGAGCGCTGCAACGCCTTCGTAGCTCAACACCTGAAAGCAATCAGTCGCTGCTATGTCTGACGCGGTCGGCTCGTGCGGCCACGGCGATGCGTATCCCAGGTCACTGAGTGAGTAACACCTTTCGGGCTGCCCGAGGCTCAGGTGCACCGCCGGGTTGAACTCCGGGTCGTCATCGATTGGTGTAATGTCCGGGCCAGCCTGTGGAAATCGCTGCAGGTGTATGTCGTTCGCGTGCATGGCAGTCTCTTTAGAAAGTGCTGAGCCGGACATTGCTTGTTCAACTGATAACAGTCAATCGAGATATACTCTTGCAGGCCTAAAAAAACTAATGCACTTGTCGCATGAAACTTCCACCACTCAATGCCTTGAGAGCGTTTGAAGCGAGCGCACGGCGAGGGAGTTTCTCACTTGCCGCCGCGGAACTTGGGGTGACGTCAGCGGCTGTCAGCCTGCAGGTGCGAAAGCTTGAGGAGTTCTTTGGCAAGACCCTTTTTACCCGCGGGCACAATCATATCGCGCTGACCGATGCCGGCATGGCGGTCTATGGCGAGAGTGCCCATGCGTTCGATCGGCTGGCCGGGGTGACGGGCAGAATTCTGGGTCAGCCGGCGACGCGCTCGCTGTGTGTCAGTGTGTTGCCGTCGCTTGCCGAGCGCTGGCTGGCGCCACGCCTGGCGCCGAAACTGGAGGCGTTGGCCGGTGGTGGCCTGTACATTCGCGTTGAGGATGATCCGGTCGATTTGGCGCGCGATGGTATTGATCTGCGCCTGACCTACGGCGCGCACTTTTACCCGGGTGCTGCCTCGGTCGTGCTGTATCAGGAGCAGATGGCGGCGGTGATCGCGCCGACGCATAGCGGGGCGGGGGTATCCGTTGAGGCGTTGTCAGAACGCCAGTTCATACATGTGGAATGGGGTCAGCACTATCATGATCATTTAGGTTGGAACGACTGGTTTGCAGCGATTGATCTGCCGCGCCAGATTGCTCCGGCCAATGGCATGCGTCTGGCCAATGCCAGTCTTGCGCTGGCGTTTGCCGAGTCGGGTGGGGGTGCGGCGCTGGTACACGCCAGCCTGTCGGAAAAGTCTATTGAGGAGGGGCGACTGCAACTGCTGCATCCCAAACAGTTGGCATTGCCGCGGCCGTATTGTGCGATTTATCGCGAGCAATCGCTGGATCAGGCAGACTTCGTCAGCATCCTCTCTGCGCTGTCCGGGCCCGCCGGTGCGGTCAATGCCTGAGTGTCAGGCATGTAGCGCCTGACGCCGTGCGCGGGTTTGTCGATCATTGAACGGGATACCTGGTTACTGTATAAATGCGCGATTGGCCGTCAGCGTTTGGTCACGGTCACTCATTGTGGGCACCGATTATGCGATGCGCCCGAAAGCTCAATACGCAATAGGTATTTAGCGCTGCCTCTAATCCATCCTTTATCCGTAGCAATCAACCATGCCCGGTGTATCCCAACAATCCAGCGAGTTGCTCGATGTCGTCGATCACAACGATGTGGTTGTCGAGACGCTCACCCGCGGTGAAATTCATCGCCGACAGCTAATGCACCGCGCGGTGCACATTCTGGTGTTTTCATCGGTCGGCGATCTGCTGCTGCAAAAGCGCTCAATGCTAAAAGACGAGATGGCAGGCTTTTGGGATTCGTCCTGCGCCGGTCATGTGGAGTCCGGGTGCGCGTATCTTGAGACGGCGGTGCGGGAGCTGGACGAAGAGCTGGGTATCGGCGTGACTCAGCACGCGCTGGCGTATCTGTTCACCATGCAGCCCTTGCCAACGAACGGGATGGAATTCGCGGCCGTTTACCGCCTGGTTCATGATGGCCCCTTTTCGGCGGCAGAAGACGAGATCGATGAGCTCGCGTGGCAAACCCCGGCACAGATGGTGCGCTGGATGGAGGATGGAGCGGAACAGCTCACCAGCGGCTTTGTGCAAATCTGGGAACGATATCAGTCGATGGAAGGCTCTTGACGCTTCAGGCCCGTGATTTCGATTTCGATCTGCCCGAAGAGTTGATCGCCCAGTTACCGCCGGAGCAACGCTCGGCGGGCCGCTTGATGGTGCTTGCCAATCAGGGGCCACAGGATTCGACCGTTCGCGAACTGCCGCGATGGCTGCGAGCCGGCGATCTACTGGTGATGAACGATACGCGTGTGTACCCGGCACGTCTGCATGGCCACAAGGAATCCGGTGGCAAGGTCGAGTTGCTGATCGAGCGTATTGTCGATGACCGCCGCGCACTGTGTCTGATCAAGGCCAGCAAGTCGCCGCGTGACGGTACGCGACTGAACTTTGCAAACGGCAGCGCGGTGGTAACGGGGCGTGATGCCGATCTTTTTGATGTGCGGTTCGAGATATCGCACCCGCTGACGGACTACCTGCAACAGCACGGACAGTTGCCGTTGCCACCGTATATTCAGCGAGATGCCGACAGCGCTGACTTCGAACGCTATCAAACGGTGTATGCACGCGAAGTCGGTGCTGTAGCAGCGCCAACGGCGGGACTGCACTTCGACCAGGCGCTATTGCAGCATTGCGAAGCGGCCGGCCTGCAGCGCGCATACCTTACGTTGCACGTGGGGGCTGGCACCTTTCAGCCAGTGCGCGGCGATGATTTGGAGGATCACGTGATGCACGCCGAGCGCTTGCGTGTCGATGCGTCGCTGTGCGACCAGATCGACACGACCCGGGCTGCGGGCGGGCGCGTCATTGCCGTGGGCACCACAGTGGTGCGGGCGCTTGAAACGGCGGCTGCCGGCGGGCAGTTGCAGCCTTTTGAGGGTGAAACCCGTTTGTTCATTAAACCGGGTGATCGATTCAATGTGGTGGATGGACTGTTGACTAACTTCCATCTGCCGAGGTCCACGCTGTTGATGCTGGTGTGTGCGTTTTCCGGTCAGCGGTGTGTGCTCGATGGCTATCGATTTGCGGTGGCGCATCGCTACCGGTTTTTCAGCTACGGTGACGCGATGCTGACCTTTCGCAACGATGGCCCTGATTGATGGCGTTTGAACTGCACTCGACTGATGGCCGGGCCCGGCGCGGCACGCTGACAACGCGGCATGGAAAAATCCAAACACCGGTGTTCATGCCGGTGGGCACTTACGGCACGGTCAAGGCGCTCACGCCGGAAGAGCTCAATAGCATGGGTGCCCAGATTGTGCTGGGCAATACGTTCCATCTGATGTTGCGCCCTGGGCCTGAGGTTATCCAGGTACACGGTGATCTGCATGATTTCATGCACTGGGACAAACCCATTCTGACCGACTCAGGCGGGTTTCAGGTTTTCAGTCTGGCGAAGATGCGGCGTATCAGCGAAGACGGCGTGTCGTTTCGCAGTCCGATCGACGGCAGTGAGGTTTGGCTTGATCCGGAGGGCTCAATGCAGATGCAGCATGTGCTGGGCAGTGACATCGTGATGTGCTTTGACGAGTGCACGCCGTGGCCTGCGACCGAGCGCGAGGCAGCTGACTCGATGCGTTTGTCGATGCGCTGGGCCAGTCGCTGCAGCGCGGAGCATAATCGGCTGGAAAACCCGAATCTGCTGTTCGGTATTGTGCAGGGCGGCATGTTCGAATCACTGCGCGCCGAATCGATCCACGCGCTGACCGATATCGGTTTTGATGGCTACGCGATTGGCGGGCTGGCGGTGGGTGAGCCGCGCGAGGAGCGCGAGGCGATGCTCGATTGCGTGACGCCGGCGATGCCGACTCAGTCTGCGCGATATTTGATGGGCGTGGGTAAGCCGGTAGATATCATCGAGGCGGTGCGCGCCGGCGTGGATATGTTCGATTGTGTGATGCCCACGCGCAATGCGCGCAACGATTCACTGTTCACTCGCGAGGGCGTGCTGAAGTTGCGCAACGCGCGCTATCGCAGCGATACCCGCCCGCTGGATGCCACCTGTGACTGTTATACGTGTCAGCACTACACGCGCGCCTACCTGCACCATCTGAGCAAGTGCGGCGAGATCCTGGGCGCCCGGCTCTGTACGATTCACAATGTGCGGTTTTACCTCAACATGATGGAAGATGTCCGAAATGCCATAGACGAAAAGCGATTCGAATCGTTTGCTCAATCGTTCCTGGACGGTATGGAAGCCGGTATATCTGACTAAACTGGATTATTCATTACGTGGCAAGCGAGAAATCGTCTATTTCGGGAATAGTGGGGCTAGGAGTCTGCGCGGTAGAACTCTGCGTAGCGAGAGCGAGTCATGGCGAGGG
>CAZYDV010000314.1:0-7340 GCA_964646405.1 uncultured Granulosicoccaceae bacterium
CTCCCGCTGGGTCGTTTGATATAAGTTCTCGCGTTCGGGAAAATGCCCGCTGTGATCGGGAGTTTAGAAAACACTGCAGAAACTGTGGAATTTGATGAGTCAACTCGCTCTTGCCGTTCGCCTGTAACAGCGCGCCAGCGAACACAGCGGGTTCGAAAGGGAACGGGCGGATCCTGGGAGCTATGAGGCTAGACGGGATGGTCTGATACAGTCGGGCGAGCTGCCCTCCAAATGTCTAGCTACCATCTGGTGCCCCACTTTACAGATCTCGTGCGATGTACGGTTTCCGGCTGATGCCGAGCTACGTAGCTCGCGAGCGTATCCGTGTGCACGATATTTGGACAAAGTAAGCTGCCACTTTCGATTGTGGCGTTGGGAGCGCTGTTGCCGGGTAACGGCCTGAGGACAAGTTCAGTTGCGGGGATTGACCGGTTTTGGCGAGGGTAGTTTGTGCACGTGTGCTCGGCAACTGCCGATTGACAACGACTGCAATTTCATGTGCAGTATTGAATCAATCTGGAGGTCTGCGCGACAACAAAAATAGGTCGCGCTCTCCTGAGTTGTTCGATCCAATTTTTTATCTGACTCAACAGGGAGTGATTGAGTGAAATTCCGATCTCAGACAATCGTGTTCTTACTGGCTACCAGAGTTGCCGGAGTGAAAGGGCTGGTATTGGTCGCCGCCTTTCTGACTATGATCAGCGAGGCGACACATGCCTTCGATATGGGGCCGCTGAAGCAATTCCTCGAACCAGGCTCGTCTGGCGCCTGGACGTTGACTGAACAAAATGGTGCTGCCGTCTTCGACAACCGCGAATCCGACGGAGATATCAACTATTACTATGTCGGGCTGAACCCCGGGGAGGAGGGGCGGCGTGAAATTTCGGTCAATTTGGGTTTACTTCGTCGCAGCGGTTTTTCAAAGGCCGGTTTGTTGTATGGCTTCGAAAGCGATCCGCGTTCGTACTTTATGTTCACTGTGGATGGAGAAGCTACACTTCGACTTGAATATCGTAGTCCGACCGGTTGGGAAGAGCGTATGAGTAGTTCGCTGTCAGGCCTGTCGCCGGACAACATCTCATTGGCCATACGTGAGGATGGGAACCAGATTTCGCTGTTAGTAAATGGCCAGGAGCGCACCGCAATAGGAAACGACCGTATAGGCCGTGGTGGCGTCGGTATTGTTACTGTTGGGATTGGTACCTATAGATTTCACGGATTTAACGTGACTGTCAGAGATGCCAAGGCTAACAGTCCACAGCAGAACGACACAATACAACAGCCAGATGGAGATTCATCGTCGCTGACGACGCAGTCACCGTCAACGGTAGCTAGCGCACAGAATTCCATCGGCGATTTTCCTGATGGTGTTTTACACGTAAAACCTGTTGAGATTATTGATAAAAACGGGTTTGAAAAACCGATTCGTGCGGCTTCATTGCTGATACCCGCTGACTGGAAATTTAAGGGTCAGGTGCAATGGATTATGAATGGCTGTTTTAAAGGGACTCACATCGTTTATGATGCGATATCACCGGATGAACGCAGCAATATTTCGCTGCTTCCAATGACTTCTGCACAGTGGTCTCAGTTAGGCCCGATTAACAATTGTACGTTTCTACGTGCCGTGCGTGCGGAAGATATGTTACAGCCTGTTATTGATCCGTTGATGAAGAAAGCCACGATCCTGAAGACTGAACGTAATCCTGAATTAACCGCCCTTACTCAACAATGGGCTTTTCAGGATACCGGTCTGCGTAGCTGGATGGACCACATAGTCGCGACAGTTGAACATGATCGGAACGGTGAACGCAATCGCGCTACTATGCTTTTGTATACGTGGCATATGCAGATGATCTCACCCATGTTAAACGGCCCTGCGGAATCGATGATTGCTTCGGCATTGCCGATAGTGTTTTCCGCTCCGGTGGAACACTTTGATCATTACGAGGTAGCGCAAACGCTGATTACAGCAACCTATAACATTGATTCGAACTGGCAGGCGCAGATGAACAAACACAGGCGGATTATCGCCGAAGATAACCGCAGAACCAGCGCTAAGATCGCAGAGATCAATCGTAACGCCAATGCAGAAATCGCGGCAATCAACTCTGCAACACAAGCCAGTGTGTCTGCATCCAATGATCGCTCAAACCGTCGCGTACTTGAGATGCTAACCGAAACGCAGCATGTTCAGGGAAGCAACGGACCTGTCAGGGTCCCTGCAGGAACAGTCTGGCAGACGCAGGACGGGTCTATGTTTGTCAGCCAGGATTCTTCATTTGACCCCAATAGTGTTGGGGCAACGGCGAAGAAATTGACACCGATTCGTTAGTGGCAGGTTGGTGTTGTTCGAGAAGTAGAGCTTGTCCAGGGGCGCTAGCTGAAGATCGATTATGACAGGCTTTTCCAGAGCTGATCCAGAGCGCGTGTTAGAGTGCAGGGCTGAGACTTCACACGGGCGAGACTAGCTGATACATGATAGTCTTCAGCCATCCCGTCTGTAGAACGAAAAGTCAGGAAGCCCAATGTTTATCCTCCGCCCTATCATCTTTATCGTCACACTAGCATTTGGATTTGTGCTATCCCAAAACCTGAATGGCATTTTGAAGATTCGCGAAGGCGTGTTTGACTTAGCGACGTCATTTGTTGAAAAAAGTCAGTCGCAGGAAGAAGGCACATTGGAGTTTGCCGGGTCGCCTTCGAATCTCAGCAAATATCTGGCGCCGGAATATTGGAAATTCGGGGTGATTATTGTGGGGCTGTTCGCGGGCCTTTTTACTGCGTCGCTGGTCAGTGCCATGTTGTTAGGTTTTTTGGGTGGGATAATGTTTAGCCCGGAAATATCTGCTGTTCCAATTCTAAGTGAACAAGCCGTGTTGATCAGCAATGCTGTGAAGGATCTCATTAGACAGCTTGTGAATTGAATGAGCGCGTGGTTAAGAGGTCTCGTGCGGACGAGGGTGTGTGCCTGGGTGGTTTAGTCTGATTATGGGTCAATGGCAACTCGTGCAAGTGAACATCGCACGCGCAAAGGATGATCTGGATTCACCGGTGTTGAAGGAGTTCGTCGAGCGGCTCGATGAGATCAATGCGCTGGCTGATCGAGCGTCCGGGTTTGTCTGGCGTCTGCAGACTGAAGACGGCGATGCGACGTCGATTCAGGCGTTTGATGATCCGCAGCTGATTATCAACATGAGTGTGTGGCGTGACATTGAATCGCTTAAACAATTTGTCTATCAAACGTCTCACGTTGAACTGATTCGTGCACGCGCGCAGTGGTTTCAATCCATAAAGACGGTGCATCAGGCAATGTGGTGGGTGAAGGGTGGCCATTTACCGGATTTGCAGGAGGCTAGAGATCGGATGGAGCATCTGCAGTTGCACGGTGCCGATCAAACGGCCTTTACGTTTGCGAAACCCTACCCGCCGCCATCTGACTAATTGCAGTTGGTAGGCGGGTAGATTCAGCTTGCCGGGTACTGGCAGCCGAGCTGATGCAGGGTGGCAAAAAATTCCCGCTGCACATCGGCAACGATATCTGCCACGGGGCGCACTGAATCAATGCGTCCGCAGACTTGCCCGGTCAGCGCGATGCTGGCTTCCATGTCGCCACCAAAATACAGCTCCTGCAGGCTTTTGAATTCGCCGAGGGCGTTGGTGTCGGGCTCGTTTTCAAGACGGCTGGTTTTCTCGGTGCGCAAGGCGCGTAGTGCCGGGGAGTGCTGGCGGTTCAGGAATACGGTATCGGTTTCTGCGGCATTGACGATTGCATCTTTCCAGTTTTGATGCACCGGGCTTTCGGCACTGGAAACCATACGCGTGCCCATCTGCACGGCCTCTGCGCCCAGCGCGAAGCCTGCTGCCATTGTGGCGCCGTCGATGAATCCACCGGCAGCGATGATCGGCACGTTAACGGCTGAGCGAATCAGTGGCAACAGCACCATGGTGGAGACTTCGCGCGGGTTTTTGAAACCACCCCCTTCGCCGCCCTCGACCACCAGGCCGTCGACGCCGCACTCAACTGCTTTGATCGCCGCCGCCAGACTGGGCACGACGTGAAAAACGGTCAGGCCAGCATCTTTTAGTTTGGCGGTGTATTTTTCCGGGTTGCCGGCTGAGGTGGTGACAAATCGCACGCCCTGATCGATGACGAAGTCGACGATATCCGGATCGCGGACAAACGCCTGGGCGATGTTGACGCCAAACGGTTTGTCGGTGAGTTCTCGCATCTTTTGAATCTCGATGCGGATCTGGTCGAGCTCTCCGGACGAGGTTTCAATAATGCCCATCGCACCGGCATTGGATACGGCTGATGCGAGTGGGGCACGCGCAATCCAGCCCATCGGCGCCTGCAGCAGCGGGATGTCGACACCCAGCAGACGGGTGATGCGATTGTCGAATTTCATGGCGTGGATGGCTGGTGGTGAGGGCCGTGCAGTGTAAACCTAATTACGCCGAAATTCGGTGCAGGTCTGCATGTGCCAGCCGGGATTGGCCATTGTCAGCCGACAAACTTCGGCAGATCCGCTACTCGGTCGCAACCCAGTTGTATCATCACATTGACCACTTCCTCGCGCAGCATTTTGAAAGTGTGGTCGCCGCCGGCCTGACCGAGTGCGCCGACTCCAAACAGAAAGGCACGACCGAGCATGACGTAATCTGCGCCGAGTGCCAGTGCACGTACGATATCGGCGCCACTTCTTATGCCGCTGTCGTAGACAACGGTGGCGCGGCCCTCACAGATTTGTGCCAGTTTTGGCAGCACATCGATGGCGGCAGGGGCGATGTCGAGCTGGCGGCCGCCGTGATTAGACACCACGACGCCTTCGGCGCCGGCCTGCAGAGAGAGTTCGATGTCGGCCTCTGTCAATACGCCCTTGACCAGCAGCGGCCCGTTCCAGTGTTCGCGAATATCGGCCAGGTCATCGAGCGTGGTCGGTCTGTTGAGTTCGCGGCCGACAAAGCTTGTCACGTCGCTGAGATCTTCCGCACTTGCGTATTGTTCCAGGGTGCGAAATCTTGGCGCGCCATTTTTCGCTGTCGCCAGTGACCAGGCCGGGTGGGTGATCAGGTCGACGATCAGTTTTGGAGTGATCGCAGGTGGCATCGCGACACCGGCGCGCCGCTGGCGTTCGCGACGGCTGCCGGTCGGTACATCGACGGTTACCAGCAAAGCGCTGTAGCCAGCCTCCTGTGCGCGCTTCAGGATGTCGTGTCTGATCGCCTTGTCGCGCGGTGTGTAGAGTTGAAACCAGCCGCGTTCGCCGGTGATGTTGCCAATGTCCTCGATTGATGCGCCGGCGACCGTGCTGAGCCCGTAGATGGATCCCGCCTTGACCGCGGCACGCGCAAGGATGGCCTCTGCATCCGGCCACATCAGGCTGGATAAACCAACCGGCGCGACGCCAAACGGAATGTCCATCTGTTGGCCAAACAGCGTGACTCGGGTATCGGGTTGCTCGCTGCTTGTGACCAGACGAGGGGTCAGCGTGATGTTTTTGAAGGCTTCGGTATTGCGCAGCAGTGCCTCTTCGGCACCCGTCCCGCTGGCGAGGTACTCCCACGCCACGTGAGACATGCGTTTTTGTGCCTTGCGCTCAAGGTCTGAGATGTTCGGGTAGCGAAGCTCTGGATTCACGTTCGGAGATCTTTCGTGCGGCGGAGGACGGGCTGGATATCGTGGCGGATATTCAGCCAGGCTGAACGTTCGAGTTTGCCACGATTGAACAGGTCGCAACAATGAGTATGCGCTCACGCCATAACAGGCGCGTTTTCAGTGGTTGTTCACAGCGCCTCTGTCGTGCACGAGGGCTAGCAGTATCCAGGGCGCGCAGCTGCACGCAACATACCTGGGTATTAAGTGGCGGCCGGCTAGGTGCGGCCGGCTAGGTGCGGCCTGCCAGGTGCGGTGGGCAAGGTGTGGCCGGCCAGGTTACGACCGACACCGCCCTCGGGTGTGACAGGCGTGTTGTGAACAGCCAGTAGGGGCGGTTATTGATCGAAGCTTGTATAATTGTGCACCCCGGATTGTGCTTGCGTACCGCCACCCCATGCTGCCGCCTGTACTCAAATTATTGCTGTCACCGCGCAACTGGCTGCCGGGTATCGGTCTGGCCATTTTGTGGCTGGTTAACTTGCTTCCTTACTCAGTAAAAATCCGTATTGGTATAGGGCTGGGTGGTTTGTTACACGCGCTGCTGCGAAATCGCAGACGGATTGCGGCCATTAATCTAAAGCTATGTTTCCCCGATCAATCGACATCACAGCGAAACGATATTCTGCGGCGGGCGTATGGTCATCTTGGCGCCGGACTGGTCGAGACAGCGATGTCGTGGTGGACCCCGGCGCCAAAGATTCAGGCGATCACACAGGTGGAAGGTCTGGATCACTTGCAGGCCGCAGCGCAGCAAGGCAAGGGGCTGATCATGATCGGCGCGCATTTCTCGTGTCTCGACATTGGCGCCAAGATGATCAACCCGTATCAGCCGTTCCATGTCGTGCAGCGCCGGCAGAAGAACCCCATGTTCAACTACGTGATGCATAAGGGGCGTGCCGCGTCGACATTGTCGGTGGTCGACAACCGCGAGGTGCGCAAGATCGTGAAGATTGTGCGAGACGGCGGTGCGATCTGGCTGGCACCGGACCACGATATGGGCGAGAAGGGCGCGGTCTATGCCCCCTTTTTTGCGCAAGACGCCGCTACGATCACAGCACCTGCGAAGTTTATCCGGCTGACTGGCGCCCCGGCGATTTTTTGCGCCACCCATCGAAAGCCCGACAACTCAGGTTATCAATTGCGCATCACACCGGTGCCTGCTGAAATTGCCACGCTGGACGATAAGCCTGCCGCGGCCTTACTGAACCAGATTATCGCTGACAACATCCGCCACGATGTCGCACAGTACTACTGGTTTCACCGGCGCTTCAAATCGCAATCGGGTAAGCCCAAAGGCGCGCTCTACAAACGCGCCGTCGGTGTCAGTCCTGCCAGTTGACGGTGTACACAGGTTCGGCTTCCACCCGGCCTCGGATATCCACCGTACCGATAGGTTTCAACTGCCAGACTGATGGATCCAGCCGCGCATGTGTTGCTTCGGCAATCAGAATACGCGTGCCGGTAGACTTGTTCAGTTGTTCAAGACGCGCGGCGAGGTTCACCGCATCGCCGTGCACGGTATAGGACACCCGGTCGGTGACGCCGACCAGACCGCCCGTGACGGCGCCGGTGCTGATACCGATCCTGACCCGATACTGCTGGTCATCGCTAAACTTGTGATGCCGAAGTGCGCGCAAAATACCGACGCCGGCCTCGACGGCGCGGCTGGCATGATCTGGAT
>CAZYDV010000315.1:0-7330 GCA_964646405.1 uncultured Granulosicoccaceae bacterium
CTCATCACTGCTGGACGTCTCGACCCGCAGCGTCTAGCCGCTATTCATCCGGGCCTGTGCCTCGCCGGCAGGCGAGTCACTTGTGCGACCTGGCCCGGGTCAGTTGGCAATGCAATCAAACGCCGCGCGCGTTGTGCTGTACAATCGCGCGTCTTTTACATTTCACTTTTAACGAACAACTTCGGAGATTACCCGTGGCGGTAGAGCAGACTATTTCCATCATCAAGCCGGACGCAGTGGCAAAGAATGTCATCGGCAGGATTTACGATCGTTTTGAGCAGGCAGGACTGACCATCGTCGCGTCGAAAATGATGCACCTGAGCAAAGACCAGGCAGAAGGCTTTTATGCGGTCCATAAGGAGCGCCCGTTTTTTAATGATCTGGTGTCATTCATGACCTCTGGTCCGGTGATGGTCCAGGTGTTGGAGGGTGACAACGCGATCGCCAAAAATCGCGAAGTCATGGGGGCGACGAACCCGGCTGAGGCCGACGCCGGAACCATTCGTGCCGATTTCGCAAGCTCGATCGAAGAAAATGCCGTACACGGTTCCGATGGGCCGGATACGGCGGCAGCCGAAATCGCGTTTTTCTTTGGCGACGGCGGAGTGTGTCCGCGCACGCGCTAGGCGCGCGGTAACCCCGGATGACGACCGCTGCTGAAAAAATCAATCTGCTCGATCTCGACCGCGATGCGATGCGCGGCTGGTTTGAGTCGATCGATGAAAAACCGTTTCGTGCGGATCAGGTATTGAAGTGGCTCTACCATCACGGGGTCAGTGACTTTGGCCAGATGAGCAATCTGGCCAAAAGCCTGCGCGGTAAGCTCGAAGCACAGGCCGAAGTCTATTTGCCAGACGTCCAGCATTCGCATCTCTCCGCGGATGGGACGAGTAAATGGATCTTCGGGCTGCGCGGCGGCAACAGTATCGAGGCGGTATTTATCCCCGAGAAAAATCGCGGCACGCTGTGCGTGTCGTCGCAGGTGGGGTGTGCGCTCGACTGTTCTTTCTGCTCAACTGCTCGTCAGGGTTTCAATCGCAATCTGTCCACTGGCGAGATCATCGGTCAGGTTTGGTTGGCCACACATTTGCTAGCGCTAAACCCCGCCACACAACACCATCGAATTACTAATGTGGTGATGATGGGCATGGGTGAGCCGCTGCTGAACCTGAAGGAGCTGGTGCCGGCGCTGAAGCTGATGCTGGACGATCGCAGCTACGGTTTGAGCAAGCGACGGGTCACCGTCAGCACCAGCGGGCTGGTGCCGGCAATGGATCGGCTTCGCGACCTGGTCGATGTTGCGCTCGCCGTGTCATTGCATGCGCCGAATGATGAACTAAGATCAGAACTGGTGCCGTTGAACGAGAAATATCCGATTGCCGAGTTGATGGAAGCCTGTCGTCGCTGGGTCGGGGTTGGCGACCGCAAGCGCCACGTGATGTTCGAATACGTGATGCTCGACGGTGTTAACGACAAGCCCGAACACGCTCGTCAACTGGCGAATCTGCTCAGCGGTTTTCCCGGCAAGGTCAATCTGATTCCGTTCAATCCGTTTCCCGGATCGGGCTATCGGCGATCCAGTCAGCAGGCGATCGAGCGTTTCAGCCAGGTTTTGCAAAAGCGGCAGATCATCGCCACTTGCCGCCAGACCCGTGGTGACGACATCGACGCCGCCTGTGGGCAGCTCGCCGGACAGGTTAACGATAGAAGCAAACGCGTGTTGAAGTTCATGCAACCGCGTTTTGGAGAGAGAACGTGAAGAAAAAGTTGTGCGCGATGATCGTGTGCTGCCTGACTGCCAGTGGCTGTGCCATGACGCCGATGTTCGGGCGCTTGTCCGATACGCAGAAAGCAGCCAGTTACAACGCTGAGCTCGCGGCCAACTATCTGGTGACCGGTGATCTGGAACAGGCGCAGATCAAGCTCGACCGGGCGATGGAACAGGATTCACGCAACGCACTGGCCAACAATGCCTATGCGAAGCTGTCGGCCACGCTAGAAAAGAACGATCAGGCAGAGCGGTATTTTCGGCGCGCGATCAAATACGATTCCAATCGCGCCGAGTACGTCAACGATTACGCAATCTACCTGTGTGAGCACCAGCGTATTCCCGAAGCTCTGGTGATGTTTCAACAGGCTGCTGACAACAAGTTTTATAAAACACCCGAATATGCGCTCGACAACGCCGGTGTCTGCGCGATGGACGGCGGTCTGCTGGATCAGGCCGACACCCATTTGCGGGCCGCGCTCAAACGCAATCCCGTGTTCGCTCCGGCACTCCTTCACATGGCAGAATTGACACTAAAAAAAGGTGACGTCAAGCTGGCCGATGCCTATCATGCGCGCTTCCTGAAGCTGTCGCGGCAGACGCCTCAAAGCTTGATTGTCGGGATTGATATTCGGCGCGAGTTGGGCGATCAGGCGGCAGCAGATGAATTCGGTAAACAGCTGTTGTCGGCGTTTCCCCGTTCGGATCAGGCCAAGATTTATCTCGCGTCCCAGTAGTGAACCGGCATCGCCGGCAGTGGCGCTGACAGTTTAAAGTCTGTGGTGTCGCCGCTCGGTGGCGCTGCAGCAGGTTGTCTGTTCTACCGTTGTGATACAACAATAATAAAGCGTTGCGAGCAAACCGGATACACTTGACTCGCTAGCACACGACGAGCTTTACAGGACGATATGGGACAAGCGGTTACAAGCATCAAGGGCGTGCACGATATCCTGCCGGCGCAGGTTCATCGCTGGCACGCGCTTGAGCGGCATGTCATGGATGTCATGGCAGCCTACGGCTATAGCGAAATGCGTACGCCGATTCTGGAAAAATCCGAACTCTTCAAACGCTCGATTGGCGAAGTCACCGACATCGTCGAGAAAGAGATGTACACGTTCGAGGATCGCGACGGCAAGCTGTTGTCTTTGCGCCCGGAAAACACGGCCAGTTGTGTGCGCGCAGCGATTCAACACGGGTTGCTTGCGAACAATCAGCAATCTCGCATCTGGTATCTCGGCCCGATGTTTCGGCGCGAAAACCCGCAGGCCGGTCGCTATCGCCAATTCTGGCAGGTGGGGGCGGAAGTCTATGGCATCGGCGGGGCGCACATAGAAGCCGAGTTGATTCTGCTCAGTGCTGCGCTATGGCAGCGAACCGGGCTTGCCGGTCACGTCGAGTTACAGGTCAACACACTGGGCACCGCAGATGACCGACAGCAATACCGGCAACAACTGATCGAATATCTGGGCGATCATCGCAGCGCCCTGGACGAGGATTCGCTGCGGCGCATGCAAACCAATCCCCTGCGAGTGCTCGACAGCAAGAATCCCGATCTCAAGGCTATCATTGCGGCCGCACCGAAAATGGTCGACACGCTGTGCGACGAGTCGCGCGAGCACTTCGAGCAACTGCAGGGTGCGCTGCGCGCCTGTGGCGTCGACTATGTACTCAACCCGAATCTGGTGCGCGGTCTGGACTACTACTGCCACACCGTTTTTGAGTGGGTGACGACTAAACTTGGCTCGCAAGGTACCGTTTGCGCCGGCGGTCGTTACGATGGTCTGACCGAGCAACTCGGCGCCAGACTGACGCCCGGCGTTGGCTGGGCACTGGGTATGGAGCGTCTGATCGAGTTGATGGACAAACTCGATGGCCACCAGCCGCCGCCGTCGGCTGAAATTTTCATGGTGCTGGTGGGTGATGGCGCCAACACGAAAGGGCTGGCTCTCGCCGAGCAGTTGCGCGGCACGGGCGATGGCTGGTCTGTGGTCTGTAACTGCACCGGCGGCGGTATGAAGAGTCAATTCAAACGGGCAGACAAAAGTGGCGCTCATGTGGCGCTGGTGCTGGGCGAGAGCGAACTTGAGTCCGGCACCGTGGCGATCAAACCGCTGCGCGGGCAGGGCGAACAACAAACGGTATCGCAAACCGACATGGTCGACGCGCTGCGTGTCATACTGGAACGAACATAACCTGGTGGTCGCAAGCCGCTGAATCGGGTAACAAGAATGGCTGAATACGAAACAGAAGAACAACAGGTCGAGGCGCTAAAGCAATGGTGGGCGGAGAACGGCAGAGCCGTAATCCTCGGCATCGTGCTGGGCCTTGGCGGAATCTTTAGCTGGCGCGCGTGGCAGGGCCATCAGCTTTCGGTCGCCGAAGATGCGTCCGGCGCCTACAGCGAATTGATGCAATCGCTCAATGCCTCCGACGATGGCGCGTCCTTCCTGAGCGGGGTGGATAAAATCCGGGATGAACACGGCGGTTCCTCCTACGCGGCTATGGCAAGTCTGGCCGCGGCGCGCTATCACGTTGAACAAAACGATCTGGATGCGGCGGCGTCCGCGCTGCGCTGGGCCATCGATGAGGGCGCCTTCGCGGAAGCTCGTCCGGTCGCGCGGCTGCGCCTGGCCCGCGTATTAAATGCGCAGGGCAAGCACGACGATGCATTGAAAGTTCTCGATGCAGTTGAACCCGCGTCCTACACCGGGCTGGCCAGTGAGATTCGCGGCGACATCTATCTTGCCCAGGGCGAGACTGCAAAAGCGCGTGAGGCTTACCTCAGTGCGCAACAGTCCGGCAACACCACGGTGTCGGGCGAGAATCTGCAAATGAAAATTGATGATCTTGCACTGCCGGATCAGGCGCTGGCAGACGGCCAGTCATGACCCGCGGCATGTCGTCTTCGCGTTGGCGCGCGTGGGCGCCGGTACTGGCATCGGTTTTCCTCGTTGCCTGCAGCAGCGGTCCCAAGATTATTCCCAATGAACTGACTTCGATCGACGCCAGCCGGTCACTCGGTGTCGATTGGAGTGCTTCAGTGGGCGAGGCTGGCGAGCGACCGGCCGTGCGCCTCTCGCCGTTTGTCGGTGACGGACGGGTGTTTACGGTGAATGCCAAAGGGCGGGTGATCGCCATGGACAGTAGCAGTGGCAGCCGCCTCTGGACCCAGGATCTGAAAGAGGCAATCACCGCTGGCGTCAGTGGCGACGCCGAGCGTCTGTACGTCGCAAGCGAGGATGGCAAGGTGTTCGCGCTCGAGCAGAGCGACGGCACGGTGGCGTGGACTGCCAATGTCTCCTCGGAAGTCATCGCCGCACCGGTTGCCGGTGCCGGCAGCGTACTGGTACGCAGTATTGATGGTCGCGTGGTCGCCCTGGAGCGTGCCAATGGCGAGCGGCGCTGGGTCTACACCTACAATGTGCCGGCGCTGAGTCTGCATGGCAATGGCCGCGCGCTGGCGGTGCCTGACGGGTATCTGGTCGGGCTGGATAACGGGCGGCTGGTCGCCCTGCGCGCCCGTGACGGGCGGGTGTTCTGGGAGCTGAGCCTCGCTGGTGATACCGGTCGATCAGAAGTCGACAAACTCAACGATCTGGACGCTGACATCAAAATCTTCGACGACAGAATTTATGCCGTCAGCTATCAGGGCAATCTGGCACAGGTGGATCCGACGCGAGGGGCGGCCGACTGGCGCGCGCCTATGTCTTCGGCAGTTGGATTCTCTGTCGACGCCGAGCGGATCTATGTCACCGACGAATTCGACACTGTGTGGGGATTGTCTCGCAGCAACGGTGAGGTGCTATGGAAGCAGGAGAGCTTCACCAATCGTCGACTGACGGCGCCTGCGATCAGTGACGATGTCGTGCTGGTCGGTGACTTCGAAGGCTACGTTCATCTGCTGTCGGTCGAAGACGGTTCTATTGTCGGTCGCCGTAAAGTGGGAGGTGCTGAGATAATGGGCAGCCCGGTCAGACGCGACGACGGCTTCTACATTCAGGATCGCGACGGCCGTTTAGCGCGATTGTCGGTGCAATAACGTCGGCGTGTCCGCGATGTCAGGCACGGGTGGGCGCGGATGAAAATCGCCTGGCTGTCCGATCTACATTTCTGCGCTGATGAACCGGTGCTGGGGCTCGACACCGGCGCTCGCGTCGATGCGGCCGTGGCATTTATCAATCAGCACTACGCTGATGCCGATATGTGCGTAATTAGTGGGGATCTCGTCAATCGCGGCACCGCCGTCGACTATCAACAACTGGCGCTGCAACTGCGCGAACTGGGTTGTACGCTCTATCCCATGGCTGGCAATCACGATGATCGCGTGCTTTTACGATCGACGTTTGAACTGCCCGACACTGCCATGGTTGATTTTATCCAGTATCGAATCGATCACCCGGATGCCGTGGTGTTGTGCCTCGACACCCAGTGCGCCGGTGCCGACCACGGCGAATTTTGCCCCGTGCGCTGCCAGTGGCTCGAGCGGCAACTGGCCGCAAACGATGGCAAACCGGTGCTGGTCTTCATGCATCACCCTCCGATGGCGCTGGATCTGCCGATGCAGGATGGTGACAACATTCGCGATGCCCAACTGATGCTGTCGGTGCTGGCCGGTTGCAATGATAGTGCTCATCTTTTCATCGGACATGTCCACCGCCCCGTAGTTGGTGTTGCTCGCGGCATGCCCTACGCGACGATGCGAGCCGTGTCGTTTCAGGGGCCGGCGCCGCGCCCTGCGTGGTCGTGGCAACAATTCAGCCCGGCTGCCGAGGCTCCGCAACTGGGTCTGATCAGCACCCGTGGCGCTGATATCAATCTTCAATACCTGCAGTTTTGCGAGCATGCACTCGGCATCCAATAAGCTGCCGCTGCTCTACAGTTTTCGTCGTTGCCCGTATGCGATTCGCGCGCGTATGGTATTGCTGGTTTGCGGCCAGGCCGTTCGGATTAGAGAAGTGCGCTTGCGCGATAAGCCGGCGGCGCTGCGGGCGTTGTCAAAGGCTGCGACGGTTCCGGTATTGCAGTTGCCGAACGGCACCGTATTGACCGAGAGTCTGGACATCATGCGCTGGGCGGCGCTCGAGTCGGGACTACAGCAAACGCTTGCGATCGACGATCCGCAGGTGGTCGAGTTAATCCGGGCCAACGATGAAGACTTCAAGCCGTGGCTCGATCGTTACAAATACTTTGACCGGCATCCGTCCCACAGCCAATCGTATTATCGCGATCGCAGTGCGTGCTTGCTGGATTTACTTGAGGATCGGCTGGCTGAGCAGCAATGGCTACTCATCTCCGGGCCAACGCTTGCCGACTACGCGATACTACCGTTCGTTCGGCAGTTCGCCGCCGTTGATCGTGTCTGGTTTGATCAATCGGGCTATCGTCGCGTGCGCGAGTGGCTGGGCGCCTGTTTGCAGATGCCGGCGTTCGCACAGGTGATGGAAAAATATCCGTTCTGGCAGCCGGGATTGATTGAACCCGTGCTCGTCTGCGACGTTTAGCAGGGTGTAGAAAAACTATTGCGCTCGGTCTGACCGGGCTGGCGTTCCAGGGCGTTAAATG
>CAZYDV010000316.1:0-7304 GCA_964646405.1 uncultured Granulosicoccaceae bacterium
TATGCAACTGGTTGGTACGTGCGCTTAGGCTTACGGCCCCTTCGATGACATCGGGGCTCGCACGAAAAACCCCGTTGGACCTGGTCTCCGACCGGGAAATGAACATGGCGAAAGCAATGTCCCATCTACCAACTGGCGGCCTGGTAACACCGCCACATGGCACGTCGCTGGTTACCCGCCCTCGATACGCGGCAGCAGATAGATCTCGGCACCGTCGGGCAGTTTCTTCTCCCAGCTGTCGCGATAGATAACCCCGTCGATCGACACGGAAATGCCCTGCTCTATGAAGGGCAGCGTCTGCGGATAACGCTCTTCGAGCTTGCGAAACAACTCGCGAATGGTCGCCGCTTCAAGCGATACCGTGCTCGCGCCATCCACCGCCGGGCGCAGCCCGCCCCATACGTGAATCTCAGTCACGGTCAGTCCAGTGCGACACAACCCGGCCGCGTTGCGGCCGGGTCTGCTGTCGCTCAGGCAGACGCTTCATCCAGCGCATCGAGAATGCGCGGCGGCGACATCGGCACGTGCGTCATGCGCACACCGGTGGCATTCGATACTGCATTGCCAATCGCCGCCAGCGGCGGCACGATGGACGTCTCACCGACACCGCGAATACCGTAGGGATGATTCGGATTCGGGATCTCCAGAATCTGCGTGTCGATCATTGGCAGGTCTGAGCAGACCGGGATTCGATAGTCGAGAAAACCGGGATTCTGCAGCCGACCATCTTCACCATAGACGTATTCCTCGTTCAGCGCCCAGCCGATACCCTGTGCCGCACCGCCCTGGAATTGCCCCTCCACATAGGTGGGGTGAACCGCCTTGCCGGCATCCTGTATGACGGTGTAGCGCACCACGCGGGTGGAGCCCGTCTCAGGGTCAACTTCGACATCGCAGATGTGCGTGGCGAAAGACACGCCGGCACCATCGGCCACCAGTTGCGTATGCCCGGCGATCGGACCACCGCTTTTTTCTGCAGCAGCGGCGATATCAGCGATCGACAGCGGCGGCAGATTGGTGTCGCCAGCAGCGCGCGCGTGGCCGTCTTCCCAGATCACATCATCGGGTGATATCTCCCACATGCGCGCAGCGCGGTGACGCATCTCATCAATCGCTTTACGCGCTGACATGATCGCCGACATAGAGCTTGCAAAAGTGCCGCGGCTGCCATCGGTCATCTCGTTGTAGCCGAGGGTGCCGGTATCGCCGATGACCGTCTTGACCTGCTCATACGGAATACCGAGCTCTTCGGCCACACACAGTGAAAGTGACGCCCGCGCTCCGCCGACATCAATGGTGCCAACGGTCAGTGTAACCGAGCCATCCATGCTGATATTCAGATTGGTACAGGACTGACCACCAAAGTTAAACCAGAATCCACAGGCCATGCCGCGGCCCTGATTCTTGCCAAGCTTGGCTTTCATGTGCGGGTGGTTTTTTGCCGCCTCCAGCGACGGACCAATACCAATCGGGCCGTACACAGGTCCGTAGGATGCCTGCGTGCCTTCTTTGGCCGCATTCATGATGCGCATTTCCACCGCATCCATACCGATGCGTTTGGCCAGTTCGTCGAGTACGCTCTCCACCGCAAATGCCGCCATGGGCGCCGAGGGCGCACGATAAGCGGTGGTTTTGGGGCGGTTGACCAGTACTTCCAGGCCAGTGGTTTTGACGTTGTCCATGTCATAGCAGGCGAAAGCCGTCATCGCACCCAGCATTGCCCAGGAGCCGGCCCAGGGACCACTGCTGTAACGCAGCGTGGCGTCACCTGCGGTGATTTTGCCATCCTGGGTGACACCGATCTTTACATCGATCGAGGTGGCACTGGTTGGACCAGAGGCACGAAACACCTCTTCGCGCGTCATCACCAGCTTGACAGGTCGATTGGCTTTGCGTGACAACGCCATCGCCACAGGCTCAAGCCACAGGTGGGTCTTGCCGCCGAAGCCGCCGCCAATCTCTGAGGAGGTGACGCGCAACTTCGACACATCCATGCCAAGCAACTGCGCGCACTGTTGTCGGAACACAAAGTGGCCCTGGGTGCAGACCCACAAGTCACCGGAGCCATCCGGGCTGATGCTGGCCACACAGGCGTGCGGCTCAATGTAGCCCTGATGGGTTTGCTCGGTGCGAAAGTTGCGCTCGATGATGACGTCGGCCTGCTCAAAGCCTGCGTCTACGTCGCCGTGGCCAAAGGAACTGACGCGAGCCATATTCGATGGCTTCTCGGGTTTGGGATCGACCCCGCGGGTGAAACAATCCTTGTGCAGCACCGGCGCCTTTGGCTCGACAGCCTTGTCTACATCAGTCACATGCTTGAGTACCTTGTACTCCACCTCGATCAGCTTCAGTGCAGCTTTCGCCGTCGGCATATCGATCGCCGCGACTGCCGCGACCGCATGGCCGTCGTAGAACGCTTTCTTGCGCGCCATGCAGTTTTCAAGAATCGGCAGCAACTCGCGGTCACCACCGGTGACGTCCGGCATGTCTTTGGCGGTCACCACCGCCTTAACACCCGGCAGCGCCTCGGCCTTTGATGTATCGATCTTCTTTATTGTCGCATGCGCGTGTGGGCTGCGCAGCACCAGGCCGGCGAGCTGGCCCGGCATAGTGAAGTCGGCACCATAGCGCGCGCGACCGGTGACCTTGTCGACACCGTCCGGACGAACCGGGCGCGTACCGACGGATTTGAAAGTCTGTCCTGTGTAGCCGGGATCGTCATTCATGCCTTTTTGCCCTTCTTTTTCATCACCTTCGCCGCGTCCTGCACAGCCCGTACGATTTTATCGTAGCCGGTGCAGCGGCACAGATTGCCAGCCAGCGCGTAGCGAATCTCGGTTTCGGTGGGATCGGGATTTTTTTCCAGCAGCGCCTTGGCGGCGATTAGAAAGCCCGGCGTGCAAATGCCGCACTGCAGCGCTGCGTGCTCGAGAAATTTCTCCTGCAACGGGTGCAGCTTAGAGCCATCGCTCATGCCTTCAACGGTTTCAATTTCCCGCCCTTCGGCCTCGGCGCCCAGCACCAGGCACGAACACACCAGCGCGCCATCGAGCATGATGCTGCAGGCGCCACAGTCGCCAGTGCCACAGCCTTCTTTTACGCCGGTCATACCCATGCGATCGCGCAGTGAATCGAGCAGCGTTTCGCTGGCATCGCAAACGAACTCCATCGAGTCGCCGTTCACCGTAGTTGAGACAAGCATCGACATTATATTTTCCCTCCGGCGCGCTCATAGGCTATCAGCGCGGCACGCTTGCCAAGCACCGATGCCACCCGTGTTCTGAATTTGATGGTGCCGCGCTTGTCATCGATCGGATCGCAGGCAGCGGCACAAGCGGCAGCCATTTTTTCAAGCGCTGCATCATCGAGCTTGCTGCCAATCAGCGCCTTCGCCGCAGCGGGCACCAGTTTGGCCATGGGCGCCACGGCGCCCAGGGCAACGCGCGCCTCACTGACCACTCCTTTTGCGCCGAGTGTCAGGCTGACAGCGGCACTGACCACAGCGATATCCATTTCGGTTCGCGGGATGAATCTTAAATAGGCATCACCGGATTTGGCAGGACGCTTGGGCAGTTCGACAGCCTCGACCAGTTCTTTTGCTTTCAGCGAGGTCTGGCCCGGACCTTTGGCAACCTTTGCCACTGGCACGCGACGCTCGCCCTTCGGCCCCTGAATGACGGCCTGCGCATCGGCGGCGATCAGCGCCGGCACGCTGTCGGCCGCGGGCGAGGCATTACACATATTGCCGACTACCGTGCAGCGCCCCTGAATTTGATCCGAGCCAATAAGCTGAGCGGCCTCGACCACACCGGGCCAGGCTTTTTTCAATGCGGCGTGATCGCCCATCTCGGCGCAGGATACCGCGCCACCGATCGAGAAGCCGCCACCGGCTTTGGCGATTTTACCCATCGATTTGATGCGCTTGATGTCAACCACGACATCGGGTTCGATGAATCCCCCCTTCATGCGCACCAGCAGGTCAGAGCCGCCCGCCAGCAGATGAACGCTGCCTTTCGCTTTCGAAAGCGCCTCCACCGCGTCCGATATTTTTTCCGGAGCTATGTATTGCACACTGTTTTCCTGTCGGCAAAAAAAGCCCGGCAAGTGTGTTTTATCTGCAATCGCAGGTCAACAGACGAGAGACATTAGCGGACATTATTTGTCCAACACCGACAGTGTTTCAGTACATCAGGTTCAGCACCGCGATACTGACAACCACGAACATCACCGTCATCAGGCTGCCGACACGCAGAAAGTCACTGACGCGATAGCTGCCAGGCCCCATGATCAACGCATTGACCTGATGCGTCGGCAACAAGAATGAATTCGACGTGGCGATCGCGACGGTCAGTGCAAACATCCCGGGGTCGGCGCCGGTCGCATTGGCCAGATTCACCGCCAATGGCACCAGCAGCACCGTGGCCCCGACGTTGGACATGAACAGCGAGAATATGGTTGCCAGCACCGCGACCACCACTTGCAATTCCCATGTCTCCACACCCTGGAGCATCGACAGCACCTGGCTGGAGATCCACGCGGCGCTACCCGACAGTTCAAACGCATGGCCAAGCGGTATCAGACTGCCGAGCAGAAACACTGTTTTCCAGCTCACCGCCTTGTAGGCCTCATCCATCGTCAGCGCGCCACTGACCACCATGCCGGTCGCCCCAAACAGCAGTGATACTGAAATCTGAAAGTCAGAAAAAAGTACCAGCGCCATCGAGGCGGCAAAAAAGGCCAGCGCGTGGCGCATTTTGCGGGGTCGCAATTCATCGTCGAGACGGTCGGTGACAACCGCATAGTTTTCATCGGCACGCAGCTGTTTGAGATCGCGCCAGGCGATGTGCACGACCAGCGTATCCCCACCCTGCAACGGACTCTCGCGAAAGCCCTCATCCAGCACATAGCCGGCGCGGTAGATTCGCAGCACGCTCAATTCATTTTCATTCTGCAGGCGCAACTCGGAAACGGTCTTGCCGACCAGTGCCGAACCGGGCGGTATCACCACTTCGGCAACACCGGTCTCCTGCGCGTTCATCACACTGGTGAATATGTTTTCGTGTTTGACGATACGCAGCTTGTACTTGCGCGCAAAGCGGATCAGCTGACGCTTATCGCACATCACACCCAGGTAGCTGTCGACCCAGATGACGTCCTTGCCCGAAGGCACCACGGTGATCTTGTCATCGTTTTTGATGGCCAGAATCAGCGGCACGTGTTCAAGGCTGCGCTCGATCTGCAGAATGGTCATGCCGACCAGCGGGCTATCGATGGTCGCCTGTAACTCGTACATATCGCCCGAGATGTTATACACGCGCTGAAAGTAATCGTTGGTGCGCGCAGTGATCGGCCGGCGCGTCGCACTGCGCACGCGAGGCAGCAATTTGTCACCCAGCAATGCAAACAGCAACAGCCCCGCAACTGTCAGCGCTAGCCCGACAGGCGCAACATCAAACAGGCCGAAGCTCTCCATCTGCCGATCAGCCGGCAACGCCCGGTTGGAAGAGGCAATCAGATCGTTGAGCAGAATGAGAGAGCTGGAGCCGACCATGGTGATCGAGCCTCCCAGGATGATGCAAAACCCCATCGGCATCAAAATGCGAGACGCCGGTGTGTCAGTGAGTCTGGCGATGCGGTTGGCGACAGGTAAAAACAGTGCCGCGGCCCCAATGTTCTGTACAAAGCCTGAAACCAGAGCACCAACGGCCGATATCAAGGTGACGATGCGTCGCTCGCTGCCCTTGCCGGCCGCCTGTATCCAGTTCGCCACATGACTCATGGTGCCGGTTTTATCGAGCCCGGCGCCCATAATCATCGTCGCGATAATCGACATCACTGCGTTGCTTGAAAAACCTTCGAACAATTCATTTGCAGGGATCAGCGGATCGACGCCGGGCAACGCACCGGAAAAGCCCAGCAGCACCAGCACCACCACGGCTGCCACGTCGATGCGCACCACCTCAGTGACCAGCAACACAACAGTCAAACCCAACAGCGCGAGTGAGACAATGATTTCGGGGGTCAGTGCAGCACTGGCGCTCAAGTGACTGATCTCTGGAGAAAGTAGCAACTAAACATCTTCACCAGCCAAACGCACAGGCCAGTGGATAACCGGCACATGCCAAGGCTGCTCGCAACATAAAGAGAGCCACGCAAGGGGTAGCTGCGCGGCATTGGGTAGTCATTAAATTCGGGTACGCGTGGGCAATCTGAATGATCGGATGGCGATCGACGATTGCAAGCGCCATAGTGTTGCAGAGTTCGCGCCGTCTGTGGTGTTACAGAGCACACAAGCGCGTAACAAACGGTGACAAAAGTACCTTACAGGCAGACTCCTGGCCGCTAGACTGGCGACAATCAAACCACGACGGGCAATCTCTCCTATGACAACCGAATTTACCCCGCTGACGTCGCTCGCCGGAGGCCTGTTGATCGGGCTTGCGGCCGTACTGCTGATGGCAGCCAATGGTCGTATCGCAGGCATCAGTGGAATACTCTCCAGATTGCTGCCACCCGGTGTCGATACCGGCGGCTGGTTGCAGGGTGCTGCGATCGTTTTGGGCCTGCTGGCGGCGGCGCCACTCTATTCAATGATCACAGCCGGCCCGGTCGAGCAAACCATCAATATGGGTCACTGGCCGCTGGCCGTGGCCGGGCTATTGGTCGGGTTTGGCGCAGCACTGGGCAATGGCTGCACCAGCGGACACGGCGTTTGCGGTATCTCGCGGCTGTCGGCGCGATCGATCATCGCCACCCTCACCTTCATGATCACAGCGGCAGTGACGGTCTACGTCGTGCGCCATCTGGTGGGAGTCTGATCATGGCTGTGCTCGCCGCTTTGTTGACTGGTCTGATCTTCGGCCTCGGTCTGATTATCTCTGGCATGGCCAACCCGGCCAAAGTGCAGAACTTTCTGGACGTCGCTGGCAGCTGGGATCCCAGTCTGGCGTTTGTCATGGGGGGCGCCATCGCGGTCACGCTGCCTGGCTACCGGCTGTTGCGACGCCGCAGCGGCCCATTGTTCGGCGATCGATTCGTCTGGCCAGGCAAAACTGATCTCGATCCGCGACTGATCACCGGGGCTGCAATTTTCGGCGTTGGCTGGGGATTGGGGGGATTCTGTCCCGGCCCGGCACTCACTGCATTGCCGATCGCCGACACCGGCACGCTGATCTTCGTTCCGGCGATGCTGGCGGGCATTGTGCTGGCCAAAGTCGTCACGCGCTGACCACCGAACACCTGACCGCAACGCCACTGGCGCTTCGATCCCACATATTGGAAAATGATCCGCAAACACGCACAGG
>CAZYDV010000317.1:0-7225 GCA_964646405.1 uncultured Granulosicoccaceae bacterium
AATGTCGCAGTGCGCGTGACTGTGCTCGTAGTGATCGGGGTCCGATTCGCGCGATGCAGTCCCGAGTCCGGCGGCGCGACGGATCAGCTTCTCGTATACTGGCTCCCAAAAACGTGCCGGCCACATGAAGGTCTTATAGTAAAAACCGGCGGTGAAAAATCGACCAAACAGTTGATTGACACCGAGTAGATCAATCGCCAGTGACGGAAAACGATTCTGGCTCTGCGCCTCCAGACCATCGAAAATCTCAATGCCAGTAGCGCGTGTGTTGGGCTCGGTCCGCGCACCGCTACGCAGCTCGACCAGGGCGTTCGGCTCTTCAAAGCCGATACTCAACACGCCGCGCGGGCGGTGGTATTTGAAACTGCGTCCAAACAGCCTGACACCGTTGGCGAGCAGCGCCGATGCCAGTGTATCGCCGGCGTGGCCGGTATAGCGGACGCCATCAAAGGAGAATTCAATTGTACTTTGCCGGTCGATGGCTCCGCCGCGATCGAGTCGTTTGCCGCCCACACTCATGACTCTGGCACCTCTAGTGATTCAGCCGGCGTGCCGGTGGTCGAGATTTCATGGGTCAGCGTGTTGCGCACCACTTTGACAAACTGCCGACAGCCCGCCACGTGATGCCACCACTCAGTGTGCCAGCCCTTGGGGTTATCGCGCAGATAGACGTAGCGAAAAAAACCTGCTTCGTCGTTGTCGTCGGTGGGGCGCACCACGGTGGCGTCGCCCTTGTACTGGAACTCCGCCTCATCCCGCACACCGCACCAGGGACATTTGATTTGATGCATGAATAGTGTCTCTACTGAATCCAGGGGTTCGGTCCGACCCCTTTTTCGTCGATCATTCGGCCTTCGGCAAATCGCTCGATCGTGAAATCGCGGTTGTACTCGTGTGGCTCTTCGGTGGCGATGGTGTGCGCAAAGCACCAGCCGGATGCCGGCGTCGCCTTGAAGCCGCCGTAACACCAGCCACCGTTGAGATAAAAACCCTCCACCGGAGTACGACAGATAAACGGGCTGCCATCCATGGTCATGTCCATCACACCACCCCAGTGGCGCAGCATTCGCACTCGCCCGATCGACGGCATGATCGCCATGCCACCGGCCATGACGTGTTCCATCATCGGCAGATTGCCGCGCTGCGCGTAAGAGTTGTAGCCGTCCAGATCGCCGCCGTAGACCAGTCCGCCCTTGTCGGATTGGCTGATGTAGAAGTGTCCGGCGCCAAACGTGACCACCGTATCCAGATGCGGCTTGATGCCCTCGCTGACAAACGCCTGCAACACGTGACTCTCCAGCGGCAGATCCAGGCCCACCATCTGAGCGATCTTCGAGGTATGGCCGGCAACCGCGGAGCCGATCTTGTTGGCGCCGATGCGACCCCGCGTGGTCTGCACGGCGACCGCCCGGCCGTTTTTCATCTCGATGCCGGTGACCTCGCAGTTTTGAATGATGTCTACGCCGCGGCTGTCGGCACCACGCGCATAGCCCCAGGCCACGGCATCGTGGCGCACCGTGCCGCCGCGCGGCTGCAGCAGGCCACCCTCAATAGGAAAACGGGCGTTATCGAAATCGAGCAGCGGTACGCGTCGGCGAACCTCATCGGCGTCGATCAGTTCAGCATCGACGCCAGCCAGGCGCATCGCGTTGCCACGACGGGCAAACGCATCGCGCTGGGCATCGGAGTGATATAGATTGATCACACCGCGCTGGCTGACCATCGCGTTGAAATTAAAATCCTGTTCAAGCCCCTCCCAGAGTTTCATCGAGTGCTCATAGAAGTAGGTGTTGGCCGGAAACATATAGTTAGAACGAATGATCGTGGTGTTGCGCCCGACGTTGCCGCCGCCGATCCAGCCCTTCTCAATCACCGCGACGTCAGTGATCCCATGCACCTTGGCCAGATAGTAGGCGGTCGCCAGACCGTGGCCACCGCCGCCGATGATGATTACATCGTAGTTCGGCCTGGGCTCGGGATCGCGCCAGGCACGCGTCCAGCCTCGATGGCCAGTCAGGCCCTGCTTCAATATTGAAAACGCTGAATATCGCATAGAGAGAGTGCAGCTTGAATTGATGGACGCCGACAAGCCGGCCGATAGAGTGCGCCGAGTATATCCCGCAGACGGCAGCCCACAATGGCTGACCGAACAAACAACGCAAATTCTCGCACTACGGAACAGTCTGCCCGATCACAGCGAACCCAATGGCGGATAATTCGCCAACCTTTTTCACCGACGCGCCGACTCGCGGGTAATCCATTGTAGAATCTTCGCGACCGGTGCCCCCGCAGACAGCCCCCTCCATGCAATTGATCATGATTCGCCACGCCCAGACCGTGGCCAACGCCGCGGGCCAGCTGACCGGTCAGATTGACAGCCCACTGTCCGATGCCGGTAGAACTCAGGCGGCAGCACTCGCGCGGCGTCTGGGCAAAGAACCAATCGACCGCATCTACGCCAGCGACCTGCAGCGCGCAGCCGATACCGCGCGGATCGTCTGCAGCGCACAGTCAAAACCCTGCGAACCCGTCTTATATGACTGGCTGCGCGAGCGACACGGCGGCGTACTGCAGGGATTGACCAAGCAGCAGCGCAAGACGCGCTATCCAGAACTCCACGCCGCCTGGAAATCGACCGATCCGGATCTTCGCATCGATGCGGGCGAATCGCGCCGCCAGTTTCAGTCCCGTGTGATCAACGGTATTCAGACACTGACCGCACGCCACACCGACCACACCATCGCTGTGATCGCGCACGCCGGCGTTTTGCTGGCTCTATTTGGTTTTGTCTTCGACAGACCGCAGAACGGCAATCACCTGCGCTGCGCCAACACCGCGATCTGCCGTTTTCGTTATGAACTCGGGCTGTGGAGCATGGAGTGCTGGGGCGATGCTGCGCACCTGAGCGAGACGTCAGTTACAATGGCCGATTTACCGCGAGACACTTCATGACCGCCGCAGTCGAAACCGATGTGCTGATCATTGGCGCCGGACCGTGCGGCCTTTTTCAGGCTTTCGAACTGGGTTTGCTGGGCGTGTCGTACCACCTCGTCGAGGCGTTGCCGCACCCGGGCGGGCAATGTGCAGAGCTCTACCCCGACAAACCGATCTACGACATACCCGGCACCGTGCACACCCGTGCAGATCAACTGACCCAGCGGCTGATCGAGCAGTTGACGCCATTCAACCCACCGATTCACTACAAAACTCGTGTATCGACCATCGAAGGCGACGTCGATCGGGGATTCACCGTCAAGACCAGTGGCGATACCTTCATCGCAAAGTGTGTAGTGCTGGCAGTGGGTGTAGGCGCGTTTTCGGCGGTACGTCTGAAAGTCGAAGGCATTGAACAATTCGACGACAGCCAGATCTTCTATGAGACGCTCGACAACGCCGACACCAGCGGTGCCAACATCGTGGTCTGTGGCGACGGCGAGCAGGCGGTGTCACAGGCGCTGACACTTGCCGATACCGCCAACGTCACCCTGCTCCACCGAACCCGTCGACTGGCAATCGACGAAAACCTGAACGATCGGCTGCAAAAAGGTATCACAGCCGAAAAGATGGCGGCAATCAAGGGCAAAATCAGCGGCTTCAGCACTGCCGGCAACACGCTGACCCGGCTACAAATTCAACTGTCGCGTACCGAGACAACCGATATTGATACCGACCTGATAATAGTCAAGCAAGGCACATCCCCAAAGCTTGCAAGCTTTGAACAATGGGGCCTTCCCGATACAGGCAGTCGCATCACCGTGGACCCTGGCACCTTTGAAAGCGCGACACCCGGCCTGTATGCCGTCGGTGACGTCAATCAATATGCGGCCAAGCGCAAACTGATTTTATGTGGCTTTCACGAGTCCACACTCGCCGCGTTCGCAATCGCGGCACGGTTGCGTCCGGAAAAACCGATTCACCTGCAATACACCACCACCAGCACCGAGCTGCGTGCCCGACTCGGCGTTGCCTGATCTAACATCAAACCATCGAAGGAGACACATTGAAACTCGACAGACGTATCCTCGACATACTGGTCTGCCCGGTCACCAAGGGCAAGCTGGTTCAAATAAATGATGAACTTTGGAGCAAACAGGCCGGTCTGGCGTTCCCGATCAGAAACGGTATTCCGGTTATGCTGGAGACAGACGCCCGCTCACTGAGCCTTGAGGAGATTGAATCGCTGAAAAAAAGGTGACGCGAAGGACTCGCGTCACTATCACCGGGGGAGTGATTAAAAGTGTGGCGCTGGCAAACCGCCAGGCACACCATAGTTATTTATTATTCGGTATCAGGAGCGCGAAATATTGACCGTCTGGCTGGATACCACAGAGACGCTTTCGATCACCGCACCGTCGACTTCCACTGTTTTTCGCAGTTGAAAGTAAAGACTCGTTTTGCCGTAGTCGGCCTGACGTGGTGAAAAGTGGATAACATCTGTGAAGGGAAGCCATTCGGCATCGCGAAAGTGCCGGTCCGTACTGACACGATAATGCGTCGGCTTGCCAGTGGCGTAGGTTAAAAAAGACATACCATCACGCCCTGCGGGAAAATAAGTCTGCCCGGTGATGCGCATTGGCCACTCTGACTTTTGAAACTCGTTGGTAATGCCCTTATCGAAATCAACCATCTTCAGCGCACGACATTTCTTGCTCGACAAACCTTCCGTGACCAGCACATCCAGCACCACGTTGTCGCCCTTGGGTGGTTTTTGCAAACTGATGCCGCGAAAATTCTTTTTCGATACTGTGATCAACACCGAGCGGTCCGGCACATTGTCGTAAAGCGCTATGCCATTGTAAGACGTGACGCCAGTGCCGAACAACGCCGGCTTGTCAGCCGTTCCCAGACACACTGAGGCGAATGGCACCGGCAACCCGCTGTTGGCGTCAAGGACGCGAACGCCCATTTTTGCAGCCTGAGCAGTACCGGCGAATCCCGCCGTCGCGGCCAGCACAAGCACCGAAACACCACGCAGCGCTCGCTTGAAAGTATGACTTGGCATGACACCCTCCATCACAAAATACCGCTGCACACCATCGCGCAGCGACCACTCCATCAGACGGTTGCGCACCCACGGGTCGCACCGAATCTTAACAACGCGGCGGTTGATAAGTCGATGAAGCTAACAGGAGGAAGATGGTAAATAGACGCGAACAGACCGTCAACCAATTGACATAGTCACGGTTCGTTCTTTAGACGGGGATCACCAGAATCACTTTTGAAACCGGCACACTTTCACATTGCCGGCAAACGGTCAGGCACTATTGGCGAGATGAATTCTGCTCAATTGTCGCGAGCCGATGTCTCCAGGCGGCAAGCCAAGCGGCGTGCCGAATGGCCGCGGGTGCAGCGCGATCTTCGTGCAGTTGTCTCACGCGTGTCAGAAGTTTTGCCAACTGGCGGCGGCGGATTTGCGGGCAGGAGGTACCCTCGATCAATTGCAGTGCCGTTTCAAGATCCGCCAGATGCTGGATCTGGGGCGGTAGAAAGCCAGCGTTCTTCAGAACCCGGTTGATGGCCGCAAGCGACGAATCGACGAGGGGATCGTCAGTCAGATCGAGCGGCTTGCCTTCGCCTGCCAGATTGCGCAGTTCACCACGCGCTTCGGCTTCACGAATTTTGGCCTCAGCAAGTTGATCGAGCAACATCACGGGGGCGGTACCGTTTCACGTAGTCCACGAAAGCTGACATTCTCGCACGAAAGCCCGCCGCTCTTAAAAGGCACGCTAGGCCTGGCGACGCGCCGGCGAGTCCTGTACGTGCCACTCGTTCGCCACACGTGTGGCGTCTGTGAAGGATTCATCAGCTACCTCGCCGACATCACTGGCCAGCGGTCGAATTTGCGACAGTAAATCAGGCTCAGGCACACCGGCCACGACGATTCGGGATGGATCGGTGTTAATCAAAGGCTCGCCCTGGTAGTCATCCTGCTCGTGTAGATCGATATCCGGCAGCATCGAGGCTGGCATTGCGGTGTCCGCACTGCGCAGGGCGGCATAGTCCGGTACTTGCCCGCTTTCCAGATAATCCGCGATCTGTCCCAGGTGTCCGCGCTGGACACGCTGGTTGTAATCGAGCTGCTCGGCGACAGTGCTGGTGGATTCACGAAGTTCGTGAAACGCGTGACGTAAATCCTGATTGTCTGCTTTAAGCACGTTCATGCGCGCCGACAAACGCGCATACGAAATCAACACGCCCACCGTGATTGCCAGCATTCCCGCCAGCGCCCAGATGACCGGACCCAGCTCCGCGCCGCCCGGACGCGCGAGTTCAGCTATATCCATTTGCAGCACCTGATTTGCTCACCTTTACCTGATACAACGGCCGAATGGGCAACTGCTGCACCAGGAACCTTGAGGTTACCGCCGACTTGCGAAGCAACTCCAATTGCCCAGTTTCTATCTCAGAGGCGGCCGAGACGGTGACGAGGGCGGCCCGGACGGATTTCGTAATGGTTATAAGTTTGACCATGGGCAGCAATATGTAATACAAACGACACATCTTGTATCAATTTTGGAGTGATCATTGACTGACCGCTCATTGCAGATCACGTTGTCGCGACCCAGCGATGCGCACCGCATCGCCAGTTTGTCGCGCGATACGATCGAAAACGGCCTAACCTGGAGCTGGACCCCGCAACGCGTGGTGCGCTGCATGGCAGCCCCCGACATCAACGTGGTTTCGGCCCAGCTAAACCGCGAACTGGTGGGTTTTGGCATCATGTTCTACGGCAGCCGTGCCGCCCACCTGAACCTGCTGGCGGTCGACCCGCTGTGGCGCAAGCGCGGCGTCGGGCACAGCCTGCTCAAATGGCTGGAAACCTGCGCTATCACCGCCGGGCTGGATCGCTGCCAGCTGGAACTGCGGGAATCGAACCGGACGGCTAAACGCTTCTACCAGGCGCATGGCTACACCGAAACCGAGCGCATCCAGGGTTACTACCAGCAACGCGAAAACGCCATCCGCATGACACACAGCCTGCGCGTGGGGGATGTACAGACCTGAGCGGTCGCGTACGCGCCTTATCGGATGAGTATCGCCCGAAAGTCGTTGACATTGGTCATCGTAGGCCCAGTCACCAGAAGGTCGTCCAGCGCGGTAAAAAAGCCGTATCCATCGTTGTTTTCAAGCGCCTGCCCGGCACTCACACCTGCCGCCTGAGCGCGCGAAAGGCTCGATGGGGTAATAAACACCCCGGCATTGTCTTCGCTGCCGTCGATACCAT
>CAZYDV010000318.1:0-7224 GCA_964646405.1 uncultured Granulosicoccaceae bacterium
AGGTAAAAAGCGTTTGGTTACTTTGCGCTTTTCAAAGTAACTCGGCGCGCGGGACACGCAGAAAAGGCAAGGATGCCAAACCAACACAGCAACCCAGCGCAGCGAAAAAAAACGCCGAGCCTACCCCCTATTCATCTTCTGAATCTGCGACCGTCGATCCACCGCCCAGCCATACTGATCCGGCCACATTTTAAAATCCGAATCGGCGCCAAGCTTCTCTGCTGCATGCAATGGCCAGAACGGATTGTGCATAATCTCTCGCCCAAGCGCGACAAAGTCTGCTCGCCCGGAGCTTGCAATTTCCTCAGCCTGCTGCGCATCGATAATCACACCAACAGCCATTGATTTAAGCGTAGTCTCTTTGGCAATACGCTCGGCATACGGCACCTGAAAACCGGGCTGGCGTGCGGAGTTTTTGGTCAACGGTTTACCGTCGTCGTCGATCCTGAAACGCGGTGCACCACTCACGCCGCCAGAGGAACAGTCGACCACATCAATGCCGTGTTCGCCCAGCGCTTTTGCCAGCGCCACAGAATCATCCATCGTCCAACCGCCTTCGAGACCGTCGACGGCGGAGATTCTGAAGAACAGCGGCATGTCTTCGCCAACTTCTTTTCTCACAGCCGCCGCCACTTCGAGCGGGAAGCGCATACGGCCTTCCAGATCACCGCCATATTGATCACGACGCAGGTTGGAAATCGGTGACAGAAAGCTGTGCATCAGATAGCCATGAGCACCGTGCAGTTCGATTACCTCGAAACCGGCGTCAATTGATCTTCTTGCGGCGGTGACAAATTTGCCTGCCATGGATTTGATGTCGTCGACGCTCATTTCCAGGGGCACCTGAAAGTTGGGGCCGACTGCCTCGGCACTGGGAGCCACCACCTGCCAGCCTTCTGCGTGATCCGGCGCCAGTGGTGTGGCCCCCTGGAACGGTGGCGCGGTGGAGGCTTTGCGCCCGGCATGCGCCAGCTGTATACCGGGCACACAACCCATCGACTTAATGAAATCGGTGATCGGCACCAGCGCTTTTGCGTGGCGGTCGCTCCAGATACCCAGGCAGCGCGGTGTGATTCTGCCCTCGGGTTCGATAGCAGTCGCCTCGGCGAATACCAGACCAGCCTTGCCGCGCGCAAAGGTACTCAGGTGCGCGAAGTGCCAGGGCTGGGCCATGCCGTCGTCAGCCGAATACATGCACAGCGGCGATACCACCACGCGATTCGGAAAGGTCACGCCGCGTACGGTGACTGGGCTGAACAAAGTGGACATGGGATTCTCCTGTTACTGCTATTTGATTAAAGAAAATTGAAGCACCGGGGTCGGCCAGCGGGATACGGTCATGCCATAACGGCGCCAGCAATCGAAAAGCACACATCAGGGGCGCTGATGCCGGGCACCTGACTGATTTTCAGCTGGCAAGCACTCAATCACTCTGACCCTTTTATTGCCGTTATAGCGACGATAACTCGCATTGCAACGCGCCGTACCGTCCTGCAGGCACAATGCTAACATTCCCGCAGATCGCCCGAAGGACAACAGACCATGCGGTATTTCGAAGATTTTACACCCGGTGAGGTCATTACTCATCCCGGAATCACCGTCAGCGAAGCGGAGATTATTGAATTTGCCAGCAGGTTCGATCCGCAGAGTTTTCACACCGATCCGACTGCGGCGCTCGACAGCGCGTTTGGCGGCCTGATCGCCAGCGGATGGCACACCGGCTCGATCACCATGCGCATGCTCTGCGAGAGCTACATTCTCGATAGCGCCAGCATGGGCTCACCAGGCGTGGACGAGGTGCGCTGGCGCAAACCGGTACGCCCGGGCGACACCCTGAGCATTCGCGTCACGGTGCGAGAAACCCGTCGTTCACGCAGCAAACCGGATCGCGGCGTCGTACATATGAACACGGAAACCCTGAACCAGCACGGGGAAGTGGTCATGTCATTCGGCGGAATGGGCATGTATCGATGCCGTACCATCGCACCAGACTGAGCTATTGAATCGTGCGCCAATCTGCTACATTGGCAAAAAGACAAACCATCGTGGAGCGGATCATGGCAGAGCAAATCGAAGACAAAAGCCACTGGGATTTTGTCCACAACCTGGCAGCCGGTGCCAACTGGACACCCGGATTGCGCGAGATTTTCGAGTATCGGGATCTAGGCATAAAAGATGGCACAAAGGGCGATTACGTCGCCCACATTATTCGACACAATGGCAAGACAACCAAAGACAAGGTGCAGGCCTGGCATCTGCACGAATGCGATTTTCAGTTTGTCATGGTATTGAACGGCTGGGCGACATTCGAATATGAAGGCGAAGGTGTCAAGACAATCAAAAAGGGCGACAGCATTTTGCAAAAGCCGTTTATTCGCCATCGCGAGATCGATTGCTCCGAAGACTTTGAAGTACTGGAGATCGTCTCACCGGCCAACTTCGTCACGCGCGAAGTCGAGGCGCCTGAAGGCACAAGCTGAGCGGCCCACTGCTGTAAGCCGAACGCCCTAATTCTGCTCACTGGTGAATGCGCGCAATCATAGCGCGCCAGCAGGCCGGAAGGAACTTCTTCCAATACAGGCTGTGCCTGGCACGTCGTGCAGTTGGGTATCGATGACAGCGCCTGCCCACTACAACGCTTCAACCGCAGACTGTAAACCTTATTTAGCGCGAAACCTACGACATGGCGAATATGCGTTATTCACGATAGCCTGGATCGATTTTATCCATCTTGCGCATCAACGCGGCAAACTCCAGCCACCCCACACCGTTGTCCGATTCAAGTTCGGAAAATTCATCGATTTCACGCGCTGACTTTTCAGCGATATCGACCGACAGGGTATTCAGCGTGCCGGCCGCCGCCGCATCGATCTGAATCTGGCAGGATCGCTCCAGTCGATACAAATTCAGAAACGCTTCAGAGACTGAGCGCCCGACTGTCAGCAGGCCATGGTTGCGAAGAATCATCGCCTTTTTATCACCCAGACTTTCCAGCAACCGCTCGCGTTCATCGTCGTAGAGGCTGACACCTTCGTAGTCGTGATAGGCAATGCGGTTGTGAAAACGAGTAGACATCATCGAGATTGGCAGTAGCCCATCCTGCAACGCCGCCAACGCCATACCGGCACGAGTGTGGGTGTGCATCACGCATTTGTTTTCTGCACTGCGCGCCATGTGGATCGCCGAATGAATAACAAAACCGGCACGTGACACCGGGTGCTCGCTGCCATCTACCACATTTCCATGCAGATCGATCTTGACCAGATTGGACGCCGTCACTTCATCGTAATTCAAACCATAGGGGTTGATCAGAAAGTGATCGTCCGGGCCGGGCACTTTCACCGTCAGGTGGCCGTAAATCAGTTCGTTCCAGCCGAAATGGTCAACCAGTCGGTAGGCGGCTGCCAGTTGAATTCTGACCTCGCGCTCACCCGCAACGTCTGCGGCCTGGTTGACACTTGCCAATGCTGTTGGTTTGCTCATTGCAATCTTCCCGTCTTGGTTGGAACACTCGCCTTATACACAAATTAATTTGTCTCTGCCCTGACTGCTATCGAGCGACAAACTTACCCAGCATCCGCCGCATACCCTTGATCCAGCGATCATAATCGCCGGTTTTTCGCTGCATGTATTCCAGCACCTGCGGGTGCGGCAGGATTAGAAATTCCTCGCGCGCCATGGTTTCTACTACGCATTCAGCCAGTTGTTCGGGTTCAAGCATACCATCGACACTGGCCACGCCTTCTTCCATCCCCGCGGTCATCGCCGTACGGACGGCTTGCGGACACAGAGTCGAGACGCGGATGCCCTGATCGCCATAGCGGATCGACAACCACTCTGCAAAGGCGACCGATGCGTGTTTGCTGACCGCGTAGGTCGCCAGATCGATATGGGTCAGCAGCCCGGCCGCCGAAGCCGTATTGACCAGGTACCCTCCGCCTCGTTCGATCATACCCGGGATCACCGCACGCGCCGCATAGACATGCCCCATCACGTGAATGTCCCAGTTGCGCTGCCAGTCCTCGTTTGATGCATGCTCGCCGCCACCGGCGATGATGCCGGCGTTAGAGCAGAAGATATCAATTGGCCCCACGTCGCGTTCACATCGATCTACCAACTGCCGGACCGAGTCCTCATCGGCCACATCGCACTGCACCGCCAGTCCATTCACCTTCGAGGCGGCTTCCTCCAGTGCCTCGCGTTGCAGATCGGCCAGAACAATTCCCGCCGCCCCTTCGGCGTGAAACCGCAACGCCATGGCCCTGCCGATGCCGCTGGCGGCACCGGTTACCACAATTGTCTTACCGGCTATCTGCATTTTGCTGACCTCTTCGTTTGCCTGCAAAATATCACAGCAGCGAGGCGCTGTGGTGAGCGCTAAATCGTCATTAACCCTTGGGCCTGTGAAGAAGCTGTGGCACTCTGGACAACGATTAGCACCGGGGCCACCAACGATGCAGATAGAGTCCGCTGAGGTAATAGCGCTGGAAATCCCGTTCACCGATGGCAGCAGTGGCACCGGCCTTATGCCCAATCGGTGGACCAAAGTCCAGATCGCACTGTTAAAGCTGCAGACCAGTGACGGTTTAACCGGGTGGGGCGAAGGCTTTGCCTATGCACACCTGCAAACCACGGTGTTCGCACTGAATGAACTGGTACTGCCCCTGGTGGTCGGGCAGACGATCGAATCCCCTGCGGCCTTCAACCGGCAACTGCAACAGAAACTTCACTTGCATGGCCGCTACGGCATCACGCAATTTGCGATGTCTGCGGTGGATATCGCCCTGTGGGATCTGCAGGCAAAGCAGGCCGGAAAATCACTGGCGGCCTTGTTGAATCCCAATCACCGCAAACAGCTGCCCAGTTACGCCAGTCTCGTACGCTATGGCGATCCGGATAGCGTCGCCCACTACACGGCCGACGCGGTTGAGCGCGGATATCAAACGATCAAGCTGCACGAGATAACGCTTGCGAACATTCGCGCCGGGCGCGAGGCGGCACCCCATCCCATCAAGTTGACCACAGATGTCAATTGCAACTGGACATCAGAACAAGCGCAACAGCTAATGCCACACCTGCGCGACATGCAACTGTACTGGGTAGAGGAGCCGTTATTTCCACCCGATGGCGAACGGCAACTGGCCGAGCTGCAAAACCAATTCGGCGTCAGCATTGCCAGCGGCGAGAACGCCTGTACCAGTGTCGAATTCGCACGCCTTGCCGAACATATCGAGTTTCTCCAACCCAGCGTGATCAAAGTGGGTGGAATTAGTGAGTTCATCAATGTCTGCGATCTCGCCGAGTCCAGCGCCAAAACCATCATGCCGCACTCGCCCTATTTTGGACCCGGCTACCAGGCCACCTTGCAATTGATGGCGGCCCGACCGGTTTGCGGACTCTTCGAACATCTGTTCATCGATCTGGAAAACTACCTCGACCCCGCTACGCCATTGTCGCGCAATGGCAGCGTTGCACTGCCTGAATCGACCGGTCTGGGCTTTAACCCGGACCCGGCCATGCTGGCACGCTACAGAATTAACTAAATCTGGAAGACCATGAAAACGTTATCAACTGCAGTGATTATAGGCGTCGGCCCGATCGATGGCCTCGGTGGCGAACTGTGCAAACAGGCGGCCGCGGCCGGCTTGCACGTCGTTGTCGCCGGACGAACCGACGCTAAAATCGCAAGCGTGGTCGACACCATCGTCGCATCGGGTGGACAGGCAACCGCCGTCGTGACGGACACCACCGATGAGACACAGGTCACCGCACTGTTGCAACGCGCAGAATCGATTGGCCCCGTCAGCCTCGCCATCTTCAACGCCGGCAACAATATGCCGGGCGACTTCATCGACATGCAGGCCGACTACTTCGAGCAAGCCTGGCGGGTGGGCTGCTTTGGCGGATTTCTGTTCGCGCGTGAAGCGCTCAGGGTTATGGTGCCACGCGAAAGCGGCACCCTGCTGTTCACCGGTGCCAGCGCGTCCCTGCGAGGCAAGGCAGGCTTTGCGGCCTTCACCTCGGCCAAGGCCGGCCTGCGAACCATGGCGCAAAGTCTGGCCAAAGCCTACGGCCCGAAGGGAATACACGTCGCGCAGGTGTTCATCGACGGCGGCATCAACGGCGAGCGCATTCGCTCCAGAATGCCCGATCGCTTCGAACAGTTGGGAGAGGAGCGCTTTGTCGGGCTGGAGGGCCTGGCTGAAATATACTTATACCTGCACCGCCAGCCACGCAACGCATGGACTCACGAGATCGACGTGCGAACGCATCTGGAGGATTTTTGATCGGGCGATCGCGCTATTGCATCGCTTTAGCCACCGCCGCCAGCGCGTGAATTTCGGTGGTATCGAATAATTTCAGATCAATATCCGGCTGCTTGATCAGCAAACCAATTTCGGTGCACCCGGCAATAACGCAATCGGCGCCGGCATCTGTCAGCCTGTCAATCACCGCCAGATACTGCTGCCGGGACGAATCCTCGACACGCCCCAGACACAGCTCTTCATAAATAATGCGGTGTATGGTCTCGCGATCGTCAGGATCTGGCACCAGCACATTCAGTCCATGATGTTCCAGCCGCCCCTTGTAGAAATCCTGCTCCATGGTAAACCGCGTACCCAGCAGTGCCACATTTAAAAATCCGTCGTGAACAATTTCACTGGCGGTAGCGTCAGCTAAATGTAACAGTGGAATGCGGATCGCCGCCTGAATCTGATCGGCCACACGGTGCATGGTGTTGGTACAGATCAGTAGTAAATCTGCCCCGGCAGCCTCGACCTGCCGTGCCTTGCCGGCCAGCAGCTCACCGGCCTGTTGCCAGCGGCCTTCGCTTTGAAGCTGCTCGATCTCCTGAAAATCCACACTCACCATTACCAGCGGCGCCGAATGCAAGCCACCCATGAGGGTACGGGTCTGCTCGTTGATCAGCCGATAATAAAGCTCAGTGCTCTCCCAGCTCATGCCACCCAGAAGGCCTATGGTTTTCATCTAACACCCGTCATCTGTTGTCGATCGCTCGCAAAGTCACTAGTGCTCTGACAACACTAAAAATTGGAATACAGTATGGCCTTTAATGTGCCGGTTAGGGCACAGTTCAGCTATCACACTTGGAGTGCGGCACATCAAAAGCCATCCCCTGCGGGCGAGCATATAAGCGGCCATCGCGACGTTGCGCTCACTCACAATAGAACAACTATTCCTCAATCGCGCGCCTTGCGCTGA
>CAZYDV010000319.1:0-7211 GCA_964646405.1 uncultured Granulosicoccaceae bacterium
AGTGCCGCACTGCACTGGCATGGGCTGGCAGCGCCCGCGTATGCTGGCCGAGCTGCGCGCCACCAAAGCCGAGGGTGGCTGGGGCGTGGTCTGTACTGAATGGTGCTCTGTACACCCATCGTCCGATGATCTTCCCTACCCGAATGCATCGCTTTGGGATACGGGTGATGTCAGGGCGCACAGCCTGATGACCGAAAAGGTACACGAGCACGGTTCGCTGGCCGGTGTCGAGCTGTGGCTCGGCGGCGCCAGGCCCCAGAATCTGTTTACCCGTGAGGTCGGTCTGGATGTGGCGAGCCTGCCTAACGGTGCCGGACATCCGTCGCAAACCCGTCGCATGACCAAAGCCGATATCAAAGACGTGCGGTGCTGGCATAGACAGGCGGCGTTGCGTGCCCGTGAGGCCGATTTTGATATCGTCTATGTTTATGCCACCCACGGTTATCTATTATCGAATTTTCTATCGGCCGAGACCAACACCCGCACCGACGAATATGGTGGCAGTCTTGAAAATCGTGTGCGGCTGGTTCGCGAGCTGATCGAAGACACGCGCGACGCGGTGGGTGATCGCTGTGCGGTGGCAGTGCGGTTTTCGGCTGAGCAAAGCAGGAGCAATAGCGGTGAGCCGCTGATTGGTGAGCATCGCGATATGATCGGCCTGCTCGCCGAGTTACCCGACTTGTGGGACATCAACATATCCGACTACAGCACCGAAATGGGCAGCTCGCGTTTCGTCCATGAAGGTTCACTTGAACCTGCGATGGCCTATGTAAAATCACTGACCTCTAAGCCGGTGGTAACGGTAGGCCGATTTACTTCACCGGATACTATGGCATCGCAAGTCAAACGCGGTATCACCGATTTCATCGGTGCGGCGCGCCCGTCGATCGCCGATCCGTTTCTGCCAGAAAAAATTCGCAGCGGCAACATTGAAGATATTCGCGAGTGTATCGGCTGCAACATTTGCTACACCGGTGACGGCCTGAGCGTGCCGATACACTGCACTCAGAATCCGACCATCAGCGAAGGCTGGCGGCGCGGCTGGCATCCCGAGAAAATTGCGCCAGCACCATCGAAAGACACGGTGCTGGTAGTAGGTGCGGGCCCGGCCGGGCTTGAGGCGGCCAGAGCACTGGGCCAGCGCGGGTTCAAAGTCATGCTCGCTGAGGCGCGTCGTGAACTTGGTGGCAGGGTGGCACTCGAATCCCGTCTGCCCGGGTTGTCGGAATGGATACGCGTGCGGGATTATCGCGTACAGCAACTCTACAAAATGCCTCACTGCGAGATCTTCCTGGACAGTGAGATGTCCGTCGATGATTGTCTATCGGTCGAGGCGGATCATATTGTGGTAGCGACCGGTGCGCGCTGGCGCCGCGATGGAGTGGGGCGCGCCAGTGTCTCGCCGTTGCAGAATTTGTCTGGCGCAGTCTACACCCCCGACGATATCCTCAAAGGCATTCGGCCTTCCGGACGCGTACTGGTCTATGACGATGATCACTACTATCACGCCAGCACCATCGCAGAGTATCTGGCCGCGGCCGGGGCAAACGTCACCTACACGACCAGTGCCAGCAAGGTCTCAAGCTGGACAGACTACACCGCCGAGCAATCGCAGGTGCATCGCGCACTGGTTGCATCAGGCGTATCAATCATAACCGGCAGGGCACTGTGCAGTTACGACGCTTCAAACGCTCAATTGTCCTGTGTGCACACTGGTCATCCCGAATCAATCGCCGCCGACAGCATAGTGCTTGTAACCAGTCGCGAACCCAAAGAAGGTCTTTACACGGTGCTGGCGTCACGCCGTGACCAGGCAGCATCGCGGACACCGCGCTCGATCGCTCGCATTGGTGATTGTGATGCACCGGGCCTGATCGCCGGTGCCGTGTTCGCAGGCCACCGCTACGCACGCGAATTGCTGTCGGATTCCCCGATTGAGCAAAAAATGGATCGGGTGTTCACCGCTACAACCGATTAACGCGTTTCTCGACCCTGCACTTCATCACCGTCGAATGTCCACGCCCGTTTAGCTGGCCAGAAGGTGCTGCCGTGCGCGCGCGACAAAAAGTTCCTTTGACCGCAATCAAATGACGAGACACGATTCCAAGGCACTGGTGCGTCTGTCTAACAGACTAAAAAACAAAAAAATCCGGAACCATTTTTAATCCGGATCGTTATACCCGCTGAACAAGCAATCGAAGGTGCCGGATGTTCAGCCAGGAAGCAGTACGTCGAAACGGGCACAGCGCCCACCGGACTTCATCCACCTTGCTGCTGGAGCAATTGCTTGGCCGTCGTTCGGTACATCCGCGCTGGCTGGTCGAGCCCGGTCCCAGTGAGGTCGAGACCAGAAATCTGATTCGCGCCGCCTGCACCGCGATTGATCACGGCGGACTGAGACCGTGGAGGTTTATCGGGATCACGGGTGCAGACCGCCAGTTGCTGGCTGACATCTTTGTCCGAATCAAGCGCTCGCACAACCCGAGTATCAGTCAAACCGAAATACAACGCGAGAAAGATCGCGCCAGCGGTGTGCTGTTGTTGATTGCGGTGGTAGACAAGAGCCACTCGAATCCAAATGCGGTGCCTGTGCATGAACAGATTGCCTCTGTCGGTGCCGCCGTCCAGAACATCGTGTTGTGTGCACACCTGATGGGATTCGGCGCAAAGATGGTGAGCGGTAACAAGGTGAATGATCCACGCCTGCAGATTGCACTGCGACTACACAAGGATGAGTCGTTGTTCGGATTTGTCTGCATAGGGACTGCGACGGCTGGCACCAATCACAAAAGACGTCCGACCGTCGACGACGTCTACACCCACTGGACGCCAACTGCCTGCCACGTGACCGAGCGGGCTAGTGTCGAAGTGATGCAAGAGATCATTTGAGTCGGTGAACAGACAAATGGCATGCGTGTGATATGGCAAGGCTGAGAGATGTCTGATCAGAGTGTGCCAGACGACTTTGAGGCCATGACCAGGGAACATGTCGATGCATTGTGGCGGACCGCATTGCGTATGACCGGAAGCAGAGATAGCGCTGATGATCTGGTGCAGGAAACCTGCCTGCGTGCCTTGCGATCCTTTGACCGTTTTCAGACGGGGACAAACTACAAAGCCTGGCTGTTCAGAATCATGACGAATTTTTGTAAAGACATCGGCCGGCGCGAAGCCAGATCACCTTTTCAAAGTTGGGATGATGCACAAGTGGAAATCGTGACAGCGAAGCATGCTCAATCGCGCAAAGTGCAACCAGAAGATGAGTTACAGAATCACGAATTTGTCAAAGACGCGCACCAGGTGCTGCTCAGGCTGTCACCCGATATTCGAATGGTGGTCTCTCTGTCCTTGTTGAGTGAGCACACCTACAGCGAGATCGCATTGATGATGAATATTCCGGTGGGCACTGTGCGCTCGCGACTAAGCCGCGGCCGGTTGTATCTGCAACGGGAGTTGCTGGCCCATCGAACGGAAGAGTCAGCTCTTGCGAGCAGTCCGGCGCCAACTGGCAGTAACGCAACGAGTAACACCGTTGCGTCGCTGTTTCCCGACATCGCAAAGCAGAAGGCCTGAGATGAATCAATAGTCGAATGAGCGGCAAGTGCAATGCGAGGAGATATTGGAAAACATCTCTGCACAATACGACGGGGAAGTGCTGACGCTTACCGAATCTGTTCTCAATGATCACCTGGCCACTTGTGCTGATTGCAGGCGTTATCGCGAAAGTCTGCCAAAGCTGCATCACCGTCTTCAACTCGAATTCGATCAGGTTTGCGATGTCGATCGGGTTTGGCAGGGTATTCAAACCGAGATTCAACGCAGTGTGCCCAGGCGGGTGCTTGGCAAAACAATCGGCCGCTGGGCACGATCGCTGTCAATGGCTGCCTCCCTGATGGTAGGGGTGGTGGGCATCAGCCTGCTGATTACGGTGCCTGATGTCTCACATTCTGCTGTTGTGTGGGAAGTGGTGAGGGATTTCGAAGCCTTCGAACTGCGGGGGAAAACGCTCGATGTTCACGAGCGCGAGCCGCGATCGACCGTTGAATGGTTTGTTGACAAGGTGGATTTCGATCTGCCCGCCGCAGTGAAGATCCCTGCAGGCTTCCAGATATCCGGTGGCAGGCTCTGCTCGTTTCTGGGCAGAAAACTCGCGTTCATTCAGTATGAAAAAGACCAGCAACTGCTCTCTGTTTACGTGATGCGAGCGGAGGGGCTCGATTTGCCGCAACACGACTATCTGCATGGCTCGACGGCCGACGGACTCAGCACGGTTGCCTGGGCAAGAGACGATCTGGGTTTTGTGGCGATTGCCGATCTACCATCGCGGCAAATCGTCACGTTGATAGAAGCGCTATAGCGGTACATCGATAGTTCGATAGCAGGTTCTGACTGCCTGTTCTTAATGTCGTTTGGTTTGACATCGTAAATAAGCAAGGGGATACCTATGAGTGACGAGAAAGAAGAGTCGACGATGCCAGTTTGCATGCATCGTCGCGATGTATTGAAAGCAGGTGCCGTGGTGTCTGGGTCGGCCGTGATATACCCGCATTTATCCAGTGCTCAGTCGGGTGCGGTTGGTGGGGTTAGCGTCGTATATCCAAAATTGAAAATTGCGTCCATCAAGGATCTGGTGGAAGGCGAGGGGGTGTCGTTTAACTACCCGCTGAACGAGCAGCCCAATGTGCTGCTGAAACTGGGCCGGCCAGCCCAGGGCGGTATAGGTCCGGACTTTGAAATCGTCGCGTTCTCTGTGCTTTGCCCGCACATGGGCGGAAGCCTGCGCGGTCGTTATCAGCACGACACCGCCGCCATGGGGCCTTGCCCGTTTCACTTTTCTACCTTCGATCTGGCTCGCGGTGGTGTGCCAGTCCATGCAAGTGGGACACAAAATCTGCCACAGGTAAAGCTTGAAACCGATGGTAAGGATATTTTTGCCGTAGGTATTAACGGCCTGGTGTACGGCTATCGCGACAATCTGACCGACGGCACGCTGCCCGAGGGCGCCGAAGTCGTTGGCGAAGTACAGGAAAGCCGGGAAACTCTGCGTGGCTGATTCAATCGACGTTTGCAAACCCGCACCCCAATCAGTCCAGGAGACACAATCATGACTAAAGATATCAGTCGGCGCGATCTGATAATGGCCGCCCGCAGCCCCTCTATCGACTATGCCGTTTATGAAGAGTCGTCCAATCAGGTGCCGATTCCACCGGCGACCGCAGAAGTCCATACGTCGGCCTGTGACTATTGCATAGTCGGTTGTGGCTACAAAGCCTACACCTGGCCGGTTGACGAGGCCGGTGGCAGTAGTGCCGATGACAATGCGTTCCATCGGGACTTCCCGGTCGTGGCCGGAAGAGGTCAGTGGGTCAGTCCGAACATGCACAATATCGTTAAACGCGATGGCAAGCTGCATCACGTGGTGGTAATTGCCGACGGAGAAACTGCAGTCAACCGCGAGGGCAACCACTCGGTGCGTGGCGGCAAGCTGGCGCAGAAGCTCTACAACCCCAACAAACCAACCGCAGATCGATTGCAAACACCGATGTTGCGGGTCAACGATTCAATGTTGCCGATCTCGTGGGACGATGCCACAACCATCGTCGCCGAGCTATCGCGCTATGCGATCGACAAGAATGGCCCCAATGCGTTTGGTATGCGCTACTACTCCTATCAGTACTGGGAGAATACCTATGCGCTGTCGAAGCTGATCTACAACGATATTGGTACCGCCATTGGCGCCGAGCACGATAAACCCACCGGTACCAATGATGCCGTGGGTCTCGATGATTCGGGGGTCGACGGTTTTTCAACCTCCTATGCAGATTTCAAAGAAGCCGATGTCATTTTCATGTCCGGTTTTGATCCCTTCGAGAATCACACTATCCTGTTTACCGAGTGGATAGCACCAGGTGGCGCGAAGATTATCTTCGTCAATCCGCGAAAGAGCCCGACGGCAGTACATGCAGAGCGCAATGATGGTCTGCATTTGCAGGTACAACCCAACACTGACACCGTACTCAACAACGCGATTCAGCGTTATATCCTGGAGCAGGGGTGGGAGGATTCTGAGTGGATAGCGCGTATGACGGCATCGTCAGAGGAAATTCTGATGGAAAAGCCAGGCAAGCACTGGCGCCGTCGTACATTTGGACAAGATTTCGAAGCACACAAAGCATGGTTGTTGTCCGACGACCAATACACACTGGAGAACACCGAAAAGACAACCTGGGTGCCGAAAGAAAAGATCATTCGCGCCGCCGAAATGATGGCAAAACCACGCGGAAAAACGCGACCGAAAACCACCGTCATGCTGGAGAAAGGTAACTACTGGTCATTCAACTATCCGGCCAGTGCGTCGTTGTCTTCGCTGGGTTTGCTGGTCGGTGCGGGCAGTCGCCCTGGACAAAATATGAGTCGTGCCGGGGGCCATCAACGCGGCGGCATGAAACTCAAAGGCTATCCGTTGAGTAAATCCTGGGTCGAGTCAAAGCACGGCAAAGAGGGCGAACCGGCGCCCATGCCGGTTAACTTCGATCAATACGCCATGTCCGGAAAACTGGGTGTCTGTTACATCCTCGGTACTACCTGGCTGGATTCCATGAATGCCGCACAGGCGATTCGATTGAAGCTCGGCGAATTGACGCGCAAGCACCCCGTTCAGGCAGACAGTTTGGTCGTCGCTGAGTACATAGATATGCTGAAGAAACGCATTGATGCCGGCGGCATGTTTCTGGTGCAGCAGGATATCTACCCCAACACACTGACCGACTTTGCCGACATCATCCTGCCTGCAGCCACCTGGGGTGAGGCTGACTTCACCCGTGCTCAGGGCGAGCGACGATTGCGGATGTACTCGCGCATCAGCGATGCGCCCGGTGAGGCAAAGCCCGACTGGTGGACGATTGCACAGATCGGTAAAAAGATGGGTTATGAAGGATGGGACTTCGAAGAGGCCAACGACATTTTCGAAAAAGCATCCGAAAAATCAAAAGGGGCCACTACGATTTTTCCAAGGTGGTAGAGGTTGCCAGGTCGCAGGGAAAGAAAGCCCACGAATTTTTACGGGAAATGAGTACAACAGGCATTCAATTACCAGCGCGAATCGTTAATGGAGAACTTACCGGCACCTTGCGCTTGCACGATGAAACCTTTCCAGCTGACGAAAAAGATACAGCACCCAAAATCGTCTATCAATTCAAGACGGCCAGTGG
>CAZYDV010000320.1:0-7203 GCA_964646405.1 uncultured Granulosicoccaceae bacterium
GACTACCGAGACGGCGGTGCGCTGGCGGCGACCTGTCAGGACTGCCACATGCCGGAGATAGAAACGACCGTCAACCTCGCCTCTGCCGGCACCGACCTTCGCCGCAGCAACTTTTCAAGACATACCTTCCTGGGCGCCAACACCGTCATGCTCGACATGTTCGCGAGTTATCGCGAGGAACTGGGCATTACCGCCACCGGCTTTGACGAGGCCATTGAACGCAACCGGGCGTTTCTGCAAACCTCAGCAGAGCTTGAGATTATGGACGTTCGCGACGAGGGTGACGACGTTGTTGCCAGCATCAGAATCGCTAACTCCACCGGCCACAAACTGCCCAGTGGCTATCCATCCAGACGAGTGTTCGTGCACATGGTGGTGACTGACGAGTCGGGTGCCGTGGTTTTCGAGTCGGGCAGAATGAATCCGGATGGCAGCATCGTCGGCGCCGACGGCGATCAGTCCTACGAGCGTTTCGAGCCGCACTACACCAGTATCACCAGCGAACATCAGGTGCAGATCTACGAATCGATCATGGCCAACGCCGCTGGTGAGGTTACTCACTCACTGATCGAAGGGGTTGAGTATTTTAAGGACAATCGCCTGACTCCGATCGGCTTCGACAAGAGCATTGTTGGCAATGACATTGCCGTTGTCGGCGGCGCGAGCAACGATACGGACTTTAACTCCGGGCAGGATTTCTTCGAATATCGGATCCCGGTCACCGCTGCCGGCAACTACAACTTCCTCGTCGAGCTGGTCTACCAGCCACTGGCGTTCGGCCACCTCGAATTCCTGTTCCGCGACACCGACCTTAGCGAAGTCGACGCATTCAAAACCATCTACGACGCGACCGAGCTGCGCGCCGAAGTCATCTCCAGCGCGATCACGACCCACGATCGTCCTTAGTTCTAGACAAGGCCAGTCAAGCACTGGCCGGTTGAAAATGGTAACGAACTGGCAATGTTTGACGAGCGCTGACCGCCGTGAAACTGTGACCCGCTACACACATACCCGCTTCAGCGATTAGGCATCATCTGTCGCCTGTCGGATCAGGGGAGTGATGCACTCCTCAGGCCACGCGACGGTTGCGACTCCCGTCGCACTCTTTCCCTAATCGCTTCTTGCAGGTTACAACCCACATGCTGCGCATCTTCGTTGTTGCACTCGCTTTCCTCGCGCCCGGTTTATCCGGTGCCGCCTACAATCCATCGACTGATCTGATCTCGCTGCACTACGATCACGCACCCGACCCCGATGATGGCCATGCCGCCGTGGCAGGTCTGATCGTCAGCCGTCACCACGGCTTTACCCCGCACGTCGTCGCCGGTGCATACGGGGTGCGCAATGCCAGCCAGTACAACCCGGCCTCAGAGACAGTCATGCACAGCGCCTGGCCGGGCGCGTGGCTCAATGCGCACGCCAACTGGACCAGTGCGGTTCAGCAAACCGTCAACCGCTGGAGCTCAACGCTTGCGGCGGGTGGCGACGTCTGGGTGGCCGAAGGTGGACAGTCCGATTTCACCTCGGACGTCGTGCGCCAACTGCAACAGGCAGGTTTCGACACCCGTAACCGCATCCACGTGGTACAGCACAGCCAGTGGAATGAAGATCACGCCGACAGCTCAGACCTGGCATTTGTCAGATCCAACACCGATTACATCCGAATTGATGACGGCAACAACCCTAACGGCACTGCCGATCTGCGCTTCGAGCGCGGCCCGGCATTTGTCCAGGTGGCGCGCTCCAGTGCGTATGCAAGCCAGTGGAATGTCGCATTCGACTACCTCGATCCAAACGAAAAGGTCGACTTCTCAGACACCGTAGAGCTGCTGCACATTCTGGGGATCGGCACCGACCAGATCTCTGACGTCGATGCGTTCGGCCGATTCTACCTGCAGGGTGGATCGACACCGTCTACCCCGTCGCCTGCGCCGACGACCCCAACGACAACCCCGACTACCTCCAGCGGCAATGCCTTCGTCGCGATCCGGGTTGAGGCAGAGAGTGCCGACAACACCGGGGCAGGCTGGTCACTGACGAGCAATAACGTGCTGCCAAACATTCAGCCCGACCCCGATCCTTCTCACGCTGGCAGTGCCGGTGGCAACGCCTATCTCGAACTGTTGCCCGATACGCGTGTTACGCACGGCGACCCACTGATCACAGGCACTAACTTCTGGGATGCTGCCGGTACCGGTCCTGCAATCGACTACTTCGTCTCGATTCCCGAAACCGGCCGCTACCTGGTCTACGTCAAAGCCTATTCCACTGGCACCGAAGACAACGGTATCCACGTTGGTCTGAACGGCTCCAACCCGACAAGCGGCCAGCGCATTCAGTGGTGCGATGGCAAAAATCAGTGGACCTGGTCCAGCGCGCAGCGCACCTCAAGCAACCACTGCGGCACGCCCAAAACCATCTACCTGGATATCAACAACACCGGCCTGAACCGCATCACCTTCACCGCTCGCGAAGACGGATTCGAATTCGACCAGTTCATGCTGCTAAAGGAAAACCACGGTGGATCGCAAAACTGCTTTCCACTCGGTGACGACCGTGTTCGCTGCACAGATAACTCCGGCAACACCTTGAGTGATACGTTTATCTCGCTGTCGAATGCCACCGGTGGCGGCTCGACCGGCGGCTCAACCGGCAGCGGTGGCGACAGCTCTGGCGGCAACTCTGGCGGCAACTCCGGCAGCTCGGGTGGTCAGTCCAGCAGTGGTGGCGCGCCGATATGCGCCTCTGCCGGTTCCGACGCTGATGGCGATGGCTGGGGCTGGGAGAACGGCCAGTCATGTATCGTGTCAAGTGCACAAAACGATGGAACCTCAAACACCGGTGGAGGCAATAGCGGCTCTGGCAGCAGCGGTGAATTCTGCACGTCGGCAGCCTCTGACAGCGATGGCGACGGCTGGGGCTGGGAGAACAACCAGTCATGCAGAGTGATGCAGGGCGCCACCGGCAGTTCAGGCAGCAGTACAAACTCAAGCGGCGGGCATCCGGTCTGCAATTCGGCCTCATCTGATCCGGACGGCGACGGCTGGGGATGGGAGAACAACCAGAGCTGCATGGTGCGCTAGCTCACACAACATCCCGACACTGCCCCGGTGTGATCCACCGGGGCAGCACTCTCTAACGCACGCCACTTCACGACATTCAAGTTCAATCGCCGGGCTGACGCTAGGGTATTGATCAGCGATCAATAACCCGTCGGAGTTCGCCCATGTTCAAGCACCCGCGCTCACATCGCCGCCACACCGTCGTGCGATGGGTTTCGATAGGAGCGATGGTGGCAGTTTGTGCACCGGCAGTTGCCCAGGACTACACGGCCTTTCGCATTGAGGCCGAAAATTTCACCTTGCGCAACAGCGACTGGCAAGTGACCACCCCGTCGGCGGTACCGGCAGACCCGGTCGATTCATTTCACCAAAACGCCAGTGGCGACAGTTACATGGAACTGCTACCCGACACGCGCGTCACACACGATGACCAGATACTGCAGGGCCAGAACTTCTGGGGCGGTCCGGGCCAGGGACCGGCGCTGCACTACAACGTCAATATTGCGCAACCTGGTCGCTACCTCATCTACGCGAAAGCCTATTCGACTGGCACCGAAGACAACGGCATTCACGTTGGCATCAACAGCACCACGCCTGAGAGCGGACACCGACTGCAGTGGTGCGAAGGCAAACATACCTGGACCTGGTCCAGTGCGCAACGCACCGATGACGCCCACTGCGGAGTGCCAAAAACCATCTATCTGGATATTGCAAGCGCAGGCCAAAACACCATTACGTTCTGGGCTCGTGAAGATGGCTTCGAGCTGGATCAGTTCATCCTGTTGAAGGAGGACCACGACGGCTCACTGAATTGTTTTCCGATCGCCAACGACAGCATCCGCTGCGAAGACGCAACCACTGCGCAGCTTGTCAGCGAAACCTACCTGCCCATCACAGTGCTCGATCAGGGCAACGCGATCGATACGCCGGCAGATTCTGACGGACGCGTAGATCTTGCGATATCAATATCAGCCACAGATGAATTCACGCATCCGAGACAACTCGTCGACTACACCGTGACGATCGAAAACCAGGATGTCGCTGAAACCGCCACCGGTGTAACTGCCAATGTGACGATCGGCAACGGCCTGCAATTTAACGAAAGCGAAAGCTGTGTGATGTCGGGCAACAACTTAAGCTGTAGCTTCGCTGAGATAGTGGCGGGCCAGAGCGCGAGTGCAACCTTCAGTGCATCTACCACCACCACCGGCACTCTGTTCGTCAACGCCAGCCTTGATGCCGATCAACCGGACGATCGCGTGTCGAACAACAGTGCACAGCAATCGGTCGTGTCCAATCAGCCCACACATCAAATCGAGGGCGCACTGGCATCACTCACTGCGAACACCAATATTATCGCCAACGGCAGCAGTGTCGAGTTGACAGCTGAAATTGCCAATTTGGGGTCCGACTCCTTAAATGGCGCAGGGCTCGCCGTCAGCCTGCCCTCAGGCAGCAGCCTGCAGGCAGATCAGGTTAGCTGCAATGACGATACTTTACCCTGTATCGTGCCAGTGCCAGTCATCGACACCACCCAGCGTGCGACGGTCCGATTCAACATCAGTACAGCCAACCCGGCCAGCCTGGTGCTGCCTGTTACGTTGCAAATCGAGGGTGATGAGCAACCGGAAAATAACCATGCCAGCCTGACTATTGCGGCGACCACCGCGGCGGCCCGCTTCATCAGTACAGAGGGCGTCATAAGCTTTGAGGCTGAGCAATTCACCAGCACATCGCCATCCAGCCAGACGCCGGCTGACGGCTACTCGACTCCGGCCTGGAATCGAGGCGGCGAAGACAGTGATGCCAGTGCCCAGACATATATGATTGTACTGCCCGATAGTCGCAGCACCGCGGCGGCACCGGCGGTCAGCGGCGCATCCAACTTTTCCGCTGGCGGCGAAGGTCCGACCTTAGCTTATCCGGTTATTTTTGATCGCGCCGGGCGCTACTACATACACGCACGGCTGCGCGCTGACAGCAGCGAAAACGCATCAGTGTATGTCGGTCTGAACAATACCTGGTCTTCTGACAACGGGGCTGTGATCGAATGCGATCCGTCGGGTCAGTGGCAATGGACGAGCAGCTCAGGTAATTGTGCCAGCCCGCAGGTGGCCTATCTCGATATTGAATCCGCCGGAGAGCACACCGTTCAAATCTCCGCGAGCACGGATGGCAGCCGGCTGGACAAATTACTGCTGGTGACTGACGCTGCCTTCCTTGCCAGTGACACCGGGCCGGTGCCGACAGTATTTTCAGACGCTGAAGCAGATCTGGCTCTGAGCGCCGAGTTGTCGAGCGACAGCGTAGACGTTGAAGAAGCGAGTGTACTGACGGTCAGCGTGGCCAATCTCAGTACCGACACCACCGCCGTGGGTATCAATGTACAGATAGAGGGTATCGATCCGGCTCTGGCTGATGACATCAGCGGGTTCGACACTTGCCTGCCAGCTACAAACGGTCTCAGTTGCCAGTTGTCGAGACTTGCACCCGGCGCCGAGCAAAGTGCCGCCATCGAGCTCATGTCGATGGAAGAAGGCAATCTGCCTATTGCGCTGACACTGAGCGCCCTGTCGACGGATTCCAACGACACCAACAACCGCGCAGCACTGGAACTGAAAATCGCAACCAGTGGCGGAGGCGGCCTGGGCTTATCAGCGCTATTGCTACTATTGATCGGTGGGCTGCGCGTGTCCGCGCAGGTAAAAAAACTATTGCGGCACAACGATAAGTTGTGCCGCAACCATCACACGGCTAAAGCAGTTCTACCGCCAACTCGTAGTGCTCTTCACGTGCATTCTTGACTGCGTTGTAGCAGGCATTAGCCTTGGGCGCGACGATGTCGAAATAAAAACGTGCCACTGTTCTCTTGGCGGTGACGAAATTCTCATCGTCGTGATTGTCGAGCGCTAATACTGAGCGCGCCATCGCCCAGGTGCCCAACGCGTAGCCCATCATCATCAGATAATCGTTTGCCACTGCAGCGGCTAGCACCTGACTCTCCTCGCCAACGATCTGCTTGCCGGCAGAGCTGATCATAGTGATGGCATCGGCCAGTCGTTCGCGGGCAAGCAGACAGACCGGATCTGCAGAGGCCTCCAGTGCATCTTCGGTGGCCTGCAGATCGGCCAGCAAATCTTCCAGCCCCTGCCCCCCGTCAAACTGAGTCTTGCGCCCAACCAGATCTTTGGCCTGAATACCGGTCGTGCCTTCGTAAATCGGAGTGATGCGAACGTCACGCAGATGCTGCGCGGCTCCCGTCTCTTCGATGAAGCCCATACCACCGTGAATTTGCACGCCCAGCGAACAGATTTCAACGCCGATTTCTGTCGACCAGCCCTTGACGATAGGCGTCAGCAGGGCACCGCGTCGTTCTGATTTTGCGCGCTCTTGTTCGTCGGGATGACGCTCTCCAAGATCAAACGCCGCGGCACAATCGTAGGCGAGCACGCGCGCGGCTTCAATCTGCGAGCGCATCATCATCAGCATTCGACGGACATCCGGATGATTGACGATGGTTTGATCAGCATCGGCCCCACCCAGCATTACCGGCCCCTGCTTGCGATCACGGGCAAACTCGACCGCGCGTTGATACGCCGTTTCGCCTACCGCATAGCCCTCGATTCCGACCGCGAGTCGCGCTGCGTTCATCATCGTAAACATGTACATCAGGCCGCGATTCTCCTCGCCAACCAGATAGCCGACAGCGCCTTCATTGTCGCCAAACGACATTACGCAGGTGGGACTCGCGTGAATACCGAGCTTGTGCTCGATTGAGGCCGCGCGCACATCGTTGCGGGCACCAGGCTGTCCATCGGCGTCGAGCACGAATTTCGGCACGACAAAGAGCGAGATGCCTTTGACGCCCGGCGGTGAATCCGGTGTACGGGCCAACACCAGATGAATGATGTTGTCGGTCAGATCGTGATCGCCGTAGGTAATGAAGATCTTCTGGCCCTTGATCAGGTAGTGATCTCCCGCGGGCTCGGCACTCGCGCGCACAGCGGCCAGATCCGAGCCCGCCTGCGGTTCGGTGAGATTCATGGTGCCGGTCCACTCACCGGAGATCATTTTCTCAAGGTAGGTGTCCTTCAGCGCATCTGATGCGTGCGATTCGATGGCATCGACCGCGCCCTGGGTC
>CAZYDV010000321.1:0-7188 GCA_964646405.1 uncultured Granulosicoccaceae bacterium
CTTAGTGATATACCAGCCGATGAAATCCATCGCGTCGTGGAAATCGGTGCGTCGCGCCGAGTGGTTTTTGGTTTCCTTACGATAAATTTTCCAGGTGGAGTCGACAGCCTGGGCGTAGCCGTAGGCACTGCTTCGGCGTTTCCACGGAATGACGCCGAACAGGTAGCGGCGTGGCGGTTTGGCTTTGCTGCGAAATTTGCTCTCGTGGTACATCACGGCCATCGGCACGCTCAGCGGCAGATGCCACTTTTCCTGTGCCTGCAGCGCAGCTTGGTGCCAGTCACTTCGGGCGCGAAATATCGTGCAGATATCTCCCGTGAGTGATACCGGCAAACTCGCGCATGCTGTGATAGTGATCGCCACCACGACGGCAATCAATCCACCGCGCAGCGCTGGGCGCTGGAGCCGGCGCTGATTCAATATTTTCATCGCACCTGTTGAAATGCTGTCATTATTGTTGCGACGCGTTCCTGCGTCGTTCGTTCGCCGTTGCGGTGAAAATCTGCCACACCATCCGACTTGGGCTGCCTGTCAATGCAGTCGATTTCACCGATCTGCACGCAAAGCAATGGGGTGAAAAGATGCTACGTGGCAAGCCGTATGCGGAGCAATTGCAAACAGGAAAGTCGTCAGAATAATGGCATGTTCAAACTGGGCTGCACGCAGATTTTCGGGTCTGGCCCATCACTTTTACAGTTGGCACCCGGGTGAGTGACGGCGCGCAGACTCGAGCTTATCTGCTGTTGGGCTGTGCTTCGGTTATCTGGGCCAGCAATGCAGTCGCCGGTCGCTTTGCCGCTGATCACATCGGGCCAGCCACGCTGACGCTGTTTCGTTGGCTGCTGGCCTCGATTGTGATTTTGCCGATTGCCTTACCCCACATTCGATGCGACTGGCCAGTAATGCGAACGCATGTCCGGTACATCGCCGGCATGGGGGTCTGCGGGTTCGCGGGCTTCAACCTGGCACTCTATACCGCACTCAATCACACCACCGCCATCTTCGCAACGATTGCGCAGGCGGCGATCCCGATGATGGTCATGATGGCGAGCCTTGTCGTGCTGCGTGAACGGCTGACAGACGGACAGATCGTCGGATTTGTGTTGACGGTAGCCGGTATCGCAATGACGGTCAGTGAGGGACAGGTGTGGTTGCTGCTGCAGCAATCGCTCGGGCTGGGTGAATTGTGGATGTTGCTCGCGACGGTGCTCTACGCCATCTACTCCTATTTCCTGCGTTATCGCCCGAAGCTGCACGCGCTAAGTTTTATCGCTGGAATGGTGTTCGCCGCTACGCTGTTCGCGTTGCCGTTTGGTCTAATTGAGATCAACCGGATTGGCTTGCCCGCCCCGACGCGCGAGGTGATTTTTCTGGTGGTGTACACCGCGGTAATGGCGTCGCTGGTCAGTCAGTCGGCCTATGCGGCAGGAGTCGCCATTATCGGGCCCAGCAGAGCCAGTCTGTTCATCAATGCGGTGCCGGTGTTCGGTGCGATCCTGGCCATGCTGTTATTGGGTGAGGTGTATCGCTGGTATCACGCGGCAGGGCTGGTTCTAGTGATGGGTGGGATTGCGATCGCCGAGCATTCAAAAAGGCGTGGTTGAGAGCAATCGCCCGCACCGTGCGGGCGATTGTCTGTTGCGGTTTTACTAGCGTGCGACCAGACAGGTTTTGTTGTTTTCCCAACCGTAGCCGTCGCCATCCGGATCTGAGCCACTGGATGTACAGGCGGGAAATCGCCCCTGTGCCTGATTCGGCAGCACGATGCAACTGCGGTTGTTCTCCCAGCCAAATCCATCGCCATCCGGATCAGACGCGGCGGACGCACAGTGGCTGACCACGATGCAAGAGCGCTCGTTTTCCCAGCCGTAGCCATCACCATCGGGATCGGAGGCAGAAGATGCGCAATTGGGATGGGTATCGGCACGGCTGCCCTTAACAACGCAGGACTGATTGTTCTGCCAGCCAAACCCGTCTCCGTCGGGATCGTTGTTAGCGCCGCAGTAGGGCATGCCGTTGGCGGCCATTTGCGCGGCTGCAGGGCGGGCATTGTTCTGTTGGGCAGGTTGGGCAGGTTGCTGTCCGGTGGCGTTGATCACCTGAGGCTGGTTGTTGGCCGCGACCACAGTGAAGTTGCTTTCAGACCATTTGCTCTTGCTGCCATCGGGGGCGATGCTCTGCACCGCGAAGACGTACTGACCGGCAGGAAGTTGCATCCTCGGAGCTACCCATTTGGGTTTGGCACCTTTGCCGACGCGCATCTTGAGTTGCGCATTGCGATGGAACTTGCCGTCCGGGCCGAGAAACAGCCCCGTGCTTTTGTCGCGCACAATGCCGTTGACGGCAGCAATCCCGGCCCTGTGTCTGGCCAGCCCGTTGAACGCTGCAACGCCCCGGATCTGGCTGCCGTTCTTCGGCTCCTTGATCGCAACCAGCGGCAGTTGTGCTGCGGTTGCAGTAGTAGCTGCCGGTGCTGCGCTGTTCTGGGCAATTGCGGGCTTTTCACCTTCGAGCACGACGAAATTGTGGACGGTATTGGCGCTTTGATTGCCTCTTCCGTCAACCGCAATCACAGTCATGCTGTAGAGGCCGGGCTTAAGTTTATATGCTTGTGAGGTCCAACTCGTCTGGCGCGACTGGCGAAAGGACAGTGGCACTGGGACACGCTTATTTGTAACCTGACCGGTAGGGCCGATCCACCTGTTGCGGTTCGACAGTTTGATCCAGGCGGCCATCTCCCTGATGCCGTCAGGGTCAGCGGCCAGTCCGGAAATTTGCACCGGGCTGTAGATATTGACTGCGCTTTTGCCCTTGCTGTTGTTAATTTTTACGGTGGGGCCGCCATCGGCGGCCAGTGATACGTTAGTCGAGGCCAGCAAGCATGAGGTAGCGACCAGCAGTGCCTTGACCCAATGCCTGCTGCGACGGCCGCAGTTCCGTTTCGATTGTAAGTTTGCCATTGCAGGCTCCTGTGTTTGGACACGTACTTGAGATGACGCGACGGCGGAGCAGTCAGATGGCTGCGGCCGGGATCGTCAGCGGTACGGTAAACAAGTAAACCTGTCTAGCCCTGAATTAGCAATGATTCTTAACATTCGATTGGCGATCTGATGGACTGATGGCCGGGCAGATGACCAGGTTTTTACCGTACCTGGACATCGTAATGATCGAGGCTGAACGTACCCTTACCCCACCACAATTCGGTACCGAGTTCGATGGCACCCATGCAGTGCTCTGGCAGCAGCGGGTCCATGCCCCAACTGGCGCCGTTACCCGATGTCCAATCGCGCGTCCACTCGACGAATGCGTTCCAGTGCAGACTGCCTGACGCGATATCTTCCTGCGCGGTGAACGCAATATAGTGCGAGTCCTGCGCCGGCTTGATCCAGACATCCCAACGTCTGCCGTCAATCTCAACGCCGGTCTCGGCCATTGTCGAACCTGGCTTGCGCAGCTCGGGGTTGCCTACCCAAACCATCATCTCATAAGCCCGATTGTCCTCCAGGTCACAAGGGCCTGTGATCTGGCAGGATTGGTGGAAGAAGGATTCCAATGCCACGTTGCGCTCGGCATTGCCGGTTTCGCTGTAGCTGAAATCGATGTCAAAACGTGGAAGCTCACTGATTTTCGCCGGCAGACCGGTCTCAGACTGCGGGGCCGAAACATGGGTGCCGAGTTTGTTGCCGTAGATGATTTCCGGATACGCCTTGACGTCGAAAGTGCCGCCGTCGGATTCGGTCAGCCAATCGTAAGACCACAGCGCAACGACATCTCCGGTCGAATTCTCATCCAGATTGATCGTCTGCTCCCAGCCGGCTGTGCGCATAGAGCGAGCGTTCCAGATATTGTTTAGAACAGTGAATTTTCCGTAGTCCAGCGCAGGCCAGGAAGAGCAGGCCGCGGCGTTGGATGTGATGGGCTGTAATTGGGTTGAGCGCTCGCTGCTGAAGGTGCCGCCCGCGGTCACGGGGCCCGCGTCACCGTTCACTGTGGATTCCACTTGCCAGGAAAGCTCAGCCCCGTGGTAGGAAGATTTCAGCGCTGCGCTGCACACGCCGTTGGCGCAATTTGCCGAGGACGGGTCGAGTGTGGCTGAGTAGCCGTTGCCGGCGGCGTCCTCAACGATCAGTCGATACTGCTCGGCGTTGTCGACTGATGGCCACTGAAAGGTAGGGTTCGCGGAGTCGAGCAGTCCGGCAGCCTCGCCGGCGGCGATCGGTGGCGCCACCGGTTCGCTGGAACCGTTGCAACCGGCCAGCAATATGACAGTGCTACCCAGGAGCAGGCGAGCGGCATGTGTTTTCATGGCGGGCAATCTTTCAAAGCGAAAACAGCTTGCAACGCAAGGGTCACGCCCGCGGCACGATGACGATCACAAATCCAGGGTGCATCGTGCCCGAGTCGGCAGTATCGCTGCCGGCTCGGGCAACATCTGCTAGTTCTGGTTGATCTGCCACTCGTAGATGTTCAGATCGCCATCACCCCACCAAATCTCGGTACCGATGAGTATGTTGGCCAGACACCAGTCGTCCTGGATCTGATCGGAGTTTATCCGGGCTCCGAAATCCTGCTGCACGCGATGTGCGTGCTGGCGGGCCCAGTTGATGAATCCAGTCCAGTCAAGTGTACCGGTGGTCTGCGGATTGCGCGCCACGAATGCCACGTACTTGCGATCGCTGGATTTGGTATAGACATCGTAGGATTGCCCACCAAGCGTGACAGTCGTGACGAAATCCCCCGGCCCGGATGGCAGGCGCTCGGCGCCGGAATCGATCCACACCATCACCTCGTAGGTGTGGTTGGAGCTGCCACTGCCACGCTGGACGACGTTCTCACCGCAGGTGCCGCTGCCGTCGGACGGATGCAGGAAAGACTCCACCGCGATGTTGCGTTCACCCTGTATCAATGTGCCATTGGGGAAGCGTGAATTAGTGGAAGCGCTGACTGCTCGGCTTGGGCCGTACTCGGATCCTGCCAGGCTGTAGTCGATGGTGATGTTGGGCATCTCGTCGATCCGAACCGGCAGTCCGGTGACAGACTTTGGCGCGCTGATCTCGCCTTGTGATTTCACGCCGTAGATTAGTTCCGGGTAGGAGCGAACGTTGTAGTCGCTTGGGCCGCCGCCAGCACCCCATCGATAGTTCCAGCCAACTCTGGCGCCATTTTCGTTGGCGTAAATACACTGCTCCCAGTCAAAGCTTCCAGCCGCGCTGGAGTTCCAGGCATTGGTTGCAAGGATGAAATCGCCCAGCCTGATCGCGCCATGGAAGTCGCCATTGAGGGTGTCCTGCCGAGTCAGGCAGGTGTCAGCCGGTTGAGCGTGTACCGGTGTCCAGCTCGACGAAATGCTGCCAGTTGGAGCAGTAGGCGCCGGCGGCACTGTAGGGGCTGGTGGTGCAGTCGGCACGGTCGGCGTCACAGGTTCAGTTGGCTGGGTCGGTGCAGCGCCGCTGTCGCTCAGGCGACAGGATGCGCTGCCATTCCAGCCCCAGTCGTCGTCGAAGGGTGCCGTGTCAACGCAGGTGCCAGCGTTGTTGCCACCTCCTGATTCTCCACCCGAATCGCCATCGTTGCCGCCGTTCGCATCCAACATGCAGGAGGCGCTGCCGTTCCAGCCCCAGTTGTCATCGAAGGGTGGTGTGTCGATACATTCGGCAGAGCCGCCCGGTACAGGGGTGTTCTCGCCGCCGGTAGGTTCACCGCCACTCGTTTCGCCGCCAGCCGCGCTCAATCGGCAGGACTGGGTGCCATCCCAGCCCCAATCGTCGTCAAACGGTGGCGTGTCGACACAACTGGAATTGGTCTGGCCGCCGGAACTGCCGCCGCTTTGCACCAGGCAGCTTGTGTTGTTTTCCCAGCCGTAGCCATCGCCGTCAGGATCGCTGCTGGCTGAGTTGCAAACGGGCAGGTTGGCGGAGGCATTCGGGCTGTAGGTGCCAACGCCCATCATGATGCTGGACATAGCCAGTAGACAAACAGTGTTGAATCTCAAGGTGTACCTCGTGGCTTGAATCTTTGTCGGAGGGTGCGTGACCGAGCGCGCTGCAGCATGAATTGTCTGCACTTACGCTGGATGCGCCAAGTGTAGGTCAAGCTATTCAGTAACTTGTAAAGTTACCTTTACGTCAGTAAAAATATTCAGTTACCGTGCTGCAATCAATTGCCACGTCGATTCTACTGCCACGGCGACGGACCGCGTGGTGCGATGCTCGCGCTAAACAACGGTTGCGATCAGCCGGCCAGTGCCTTTGCATGAAACTGCAAATGCTCTCCGATGAAACTCGCGATGAAGTAGTAACTGTGGTCGTAGCCGTCCTGCATGCGTATGTCGGCGTCAATGCCTTTGTCCGCGCAGACAGTCTGCAACGCGGGTGTGTTGAGTTGATTGGCCAGGAAGTTGTCGGCGCTGCCCTGATCGACGAGTAACGGGGGGATGGTGGCGCCGGATTGCAAAAGACAGGTCGCATCCCAGTTTTCCCACTCGCTGCGGTCGTCGCCCAAATAGGTGCCAAAGCAACCTTCTCCCCAGGCGCAATTTACCGGGTTGCAGATTGGCGAGAAGGCCGAAACGCTCTGGTATACGCCTGGATTTTTCAGCGCACAGATGAGCGCACCGTGCCCGCCCATGGAATGGCCCATTATCGACTTGCGGGATTTGGATACCGGTAGTGAGGCTTCGATAAGCGCGGGAAGTTCGCGGGTGACGTAGTCGTACATGTGATAGTGCTTCGACCACGGCGCTTGTGTGGCGTTGACATAGAACCCGGCACCCATACCGAGATCATATCGATCGGCCTCGTCAGCGACGCCTTCACCGCGCGGACTGGTATCCGGCATGATCAGCGCCAGCCCGAGTTCGGCGGCATAGCGCTGCGCCCCGGCTTTGCTGCGGACGTTGTCATCGGTGCACGTCAGACCAGACAGATAATACACCGCCGGCACTTGCGCATTGTCTGCCGCAGGAGGCAGGAATACACTGAAGGTCATCTCGCAGTTGCAGCTGGAAGATGCGTGGCTGTAGCGTTTCAACCAGCCTCCGGAATCGCGAATGGTTTCCAGTTCTTTCAAGAGAATTGTCCGTCGGTTAATTTCAGGCTTGCTCTAGCAGGGGGTCAAAAAACTATTGCGCTCGGTCTGACCAGGCTGGCGTTCCAGGGCGTTAAATTCTCCCTGGAACGCCAGCCCGGT
>CAZYDV010000322.1:0-7187 GCA_964646405.1 uncultured Granulosicoccaceae bacterium
CAGCGCGTTATCGTGGAATGGCGCGGCAAGCCGGTCTGGGTGGTGCGCAGAACCGAAGAACTGCTCGCGAGTCTTGAAGAAGTCACCGGTGAACTTCGCGATGCGGAGTCTGAAGATTCGATTCAACCCGAATTTGCTGCCAATACCTATCGTTCGCTGAAACCCGAGATCATGGTCATGGTCGGTGTCTGCACCCATCTGGGTTGCTCGCCCACCTATCGCCCCGATGTCGCCGCCGCTGATTTGGGCGCCGACTGGCTGGGTGGTTTTTTCTGCCCCTGCCACGGATCCAAGTTCGATATCGCCGGGCGTGTTTATAAAGGGGTGCCGGCGCCGACCAACCTCGAGGTGCCACCCTATGCGTTCACCACTGACACCAACATTCTGATTGGCGCGGAAGGAGGCAACGCCTGATGAGCAAAGTCACCGACACCATTGCCTGGATCGACGAGCGATTCCCGCTCACCAAGACCTGGGAGACGCACGTCTCCAAGTACTACGCGCCGAAGAATTTTAACTTCTGGTACTACTTCGGTTCACTCGCGCTGGTGGTGCTGGTCATTCAGATCGTGACCGGTATCTTCCTGACCATGAACTACAAGCCCGATGGCGAGCTGGCGTTCAAGTCGGTCGAGTACATCATGCGTGACGTCAACTGGGGCTGGCTGATTCGCTACATGCACTCGACCGGGGCGTCGATGTTTTTCGTCGTGGTCTATCTGCACATGTTCCGCGCCCTGATGTATGGCTCTTATAAGAAGCCGCGCGAGCTGCTGTGGATTTTCGGCATGTTCATCTACCTGGCACTGATGGCGGAAGCCTTCATGGGTTATCTGCTGCCCTGGGGTCAGATGTCGTTCTGGGGCGCACAGGTGATCATTTCACTGTTCGGTGCGATTCCGTTCGGCATTGGCGACGCGCTGACGCTTTGGCTGCGTGGCGACTATGTGATTTCGGATGCGACGCTGAACCGCTTCTTTGCGCTGCACGTGATCGCAGTGCCGCTGGTACTCGTGTTCCTGGTGATTGCACACATCGTGGCACTGCATGAAGTCGGCTCGAACAACCCGGACGGTGTCGACATCAAGAAGTTCAAGGACGCCAACGGCATTCCGCTGGACGGCATCCCCTTCCACCCGTACTACACCGTCAAGGACATGATCGGCCTGGCTGTTTTTCTGATCATCTTCTTTGCCATCGTGTTCTACGCGCCGGAGATGGGCGGCTATTTCCTTGAGCACGCCAACTATATTCCGGCCGATCCGCTGAAAACGCCCGAGCACATCGCGCCGGTCTGGTACTTCACGCCGTTCTACGCGATTCTGCGCGCGGTACCCGACAAGCTCGGTGGTGTTATCGCGATGTTCATGGCCATTGTGGTGCTGTTTTTCCTGCCCTGGATCGATCGCAACAACGTGCGCTCAATCCGTTATCGTTCACTGGCGTATAAGGTCCTCCTGTGGTCTTTTGTCGTCGCGTTCATCGTGCTGGGCTACCTCGGAATGCAGCAGCCAACACCGTTCAGAACGCTGTTGTCACAGCTTTGCACGCTGATCTATTTCGGCTTTTTCGTCGGGCTATTCTTTATCAGTCGCAACGAACAGACCCGGCGCGTACCGGACAGGGTGACTCACTGATGAAAAATTCACGTCTATTTTTTCTGGCATTGTGTGTCGCGCTGGTGCCTGCCATTGGCTCTGCCGCCGGCGGCGGCGCGAAGCTCGATGAGTTTGAAAGCACCGACTCCAAGCGTTCTCTGCAACGCGGTGCGCGCGTATTCCTGAACTATTGCCTCGGATGCCACACCGCCGACTATCACCGTTATAACCGGATGGCGAAGGACATCGGCCTGAGCGACAGTTTCGTGGTCGACAACATGATCTTCACCACCGATAAAAACGGTGATCCGACCAAGGTCGGTGCGCTGATGGCCAGCAGTATGACTAACGACTATGCTGAGGAGTCCTTTGGCATCGTGCCGCCCAATCTGGCACTGACCGCTCGCTCGCGCGGCGTGGACTGGCTGTATACCTACATGCGGTCGTTTTACCTGGACGAGTCGCGCCCGTTTGGTGCGAACAACGTGGTGCTGCCGCAAGTGGGCATGCCGCACGTATTGGCCCATCTGCAGGGATGGCAGGGCGCAACCTTCGAAGATCACAACGGTCAGCCACAGTTTGCCGGGTTTGAGAAGATCACACGTGGTGAACTCAGCCCCGCCGAATACGATGGCCTGATTCAGGATCTGGTTGCCTTTATGGACTACCTGGGTGATCCGAACCGCGCGACCCGGCATGCCGTCGGGTTCTGGGTAATGTTGTTTCTGATTATTTTTCTCGTACTGGCAGTGATGCTGAAGAAAGAGTACTGGAAGGACGTCAGGCACTAGGCAGGTCACGGCGAAGGCGTGCAGAACCGGCTTTTGTCGGTTCTGTTCTACCCCGTCCTGTCCTGGAGATTAATTTGGCCGAACCCGTCACCTGCAGATCCGTCATGACACTTTATTCTGATCCCGCTTCAATTTACAGCCATCGCGTTCGAATCGTATTGTTCGAAAAAGACATTACGGTGGAGATCGAGGATGTGGATCCCGATAACAAGCCGGCGGAGCTCTTGCACCTGAATCCGTACAACAGCTTGCCGACCCTGGTCGATCGCGACCTGGTGCTCTACGACTCCAGAGTGGTGGCTGAGTATCTGGACGAGCGCTTTCCACACCCGCCGCTGATGCCGGTTGATCCGGTCTCGCGAGCCCGGTCGAGACTCGCCCTGTTTCGAATCGAAACCGACTGGTACGCCCTGTTGCCGGATCTCGAAGGTAAGGATTCGCGCAAGGCCGACAAGGCGCGCAAGGCGCTGCGCGAGTCGCTGATCGCGTCGGCCGACGTATTCGGTGCCAAGCCATTCTTCCTAAGTGATGAATACACGCTGGTCGATGCGACCGTGGCTCCGATGTTGTGGCGCCTTAAGCACTATGGCATTGAATTACCTAAAGAGGCCGGAGCTGTCACGAAATATGCAAAAAGGATGTTTGACCGTGAGGGATTTCAACTAAGTCTCACCGAGAGTGAGAGAGAGATGCGCTAAAACCGTGACGTCCGATACCACAACCCCAAGTATGAGCTCGAGCCAGCCCTATCTGGTGCGGGCGATTTACGAGTGGATAGTCGACAATGATTTGACACCATACCTGCTTGTCGATGGCTCGAAAGAGGGTGTCGAAGTGCCGGACGGGTATCTCGATGAGCAGCAGCGCATCATTTTGAACATCAGCCCGACTGCAACCAGTGAGCTGCTGATGAACAATGACGAGATCACATTTAATGCTCGTTTCAGTGGCAGGGCAGTCTGCATCATCGTGCCAACCTACTGCGTACTTGCCATCTATGCACGTGAAAACGGGCAGGGCATGATGTTCAACGAAAACGAAAACCCGCCGACCCCGCCGGCCGACCGAAAACCGGGCGAGGCGTCGCCCAAGGCCGAAAAGCAGCCGCAGGTAAAACGTCCTCAGCTTAAGGTGGTCAAGTAAGCAAATCGGCTAGATCGGTGAATCGAACGCCGATCGAATCCAGTTGATGTCCGGTCCTGCAAAAGCGATGACATCGAAGCGGCAGGTCATAGCGCCTGCGTTACGGCTTTTCAGGAACACCTGCGCGGTCTGTGCGATGCGCCGTTGTTTACGGGGCGTAACACTATACTCCGCACCTCCGTAGTCGCGCCGCGTTCGATATCGCACCTCAACGAATACCAGCATCTTGCCGTGCGTCATGATTAGATCGATCTCGCCAAAAGACGAGTGATAGTTCGTTTCGATCATCTTAAGGCCCTTCGACTGCAGATAGTCGAGCGCACGGCGCTCGTACAGCCGGCCTGTTTCGGTTGTCTTCATACTGCGTTACATCCACTGCCAAATAAACTTGTTTATCGATTGCCGCTCGGCGCGGCGACTTCAGGTGTTTCTGTACTTAGTCGTATGCGATGAGTGGGCTGCGTTATAAGCCGGTTGTCAGCGCCGGCAGCACTGTCTGTACTGGCAGCGGTCCGCTGCGTTTTACCGGCTCGCCGGATTCGAATTCGATCCAGTTGAGTCTGCGCCGTATGCGATTGCCATCAGCCAGAGTCAGCGAACCGGTGGTGCCGGCGACTGCGAAGGCGCGATCAAAGCGCATGGTCTCAAGCTTACTGTGCAGGCGCCATGCGTCGATACCCAGGGCATTCAGGCGAGACATGCGGTGGTCGGGTTCGGCGGTGATGCTGACGATGTCCGTGTAGAGCTTCGATGGCTTGCGGGCATTGTCGATTACCCAGGGCATGTCGTTGTAGATAACACCGGTGAGGTCGCCGTCAGCGCGTTTATCGATCTTGCCGCTGAAAATCTGCGAGGTGCTGACCAGCGGCAGATCATTGGCATGGTGAAACTGCAGTTGCGGACGCAGCAGGCGGGCCTGTTCGGCACCCAGTGCAAGAAATATTGCTTCAACATCGCCGCGAATTGCGGGTTCAAACTCCAGCTGGGCGTCCAGCAGTTGCCGCAGTTGTCGGGCTCTTGAGTTGCTTTGATTGATCGCGAGCAGTTTTTTCAGTTGTGGTGAATAGTCGTAGGAGTCCTGGGGTATTTTCTCGACCCCAAGCACCGTGCCCCCTTTTTCGGTGAAGGTTTCGTTAAATGCATCGGCCAGTCGAGTGCCTACGGTGTTCTCGGCGGCGACAACCAGCACTTTTTTAAAGTCAGCGCCGATCAGGTAGCTGGCCGCATCGCGCGCCTCGTCTTCAGGCAGCAGGCCGAACTGATAGAGGTTGGCGCTGGGTGGTGTTTCGGCCGACGTATAGTTTAGCGACAGGGTCGGTATGGTGATGCGATTGGTGGCGGCAAGTTTGATTACGGCTGACTTGCTCAACGGGCCGACGATCAGCGATGCGCCACTGGAGACCGCGGCGTCGTACTGGCTCAGTGCCTGGTTCAGGTTGCTGGCGGTATCGAAGAGCTGAATCTGCGAGTCCAGCCCTGAACCGCTTGCGTAGTGGGCACCGAGAAATCCGTTCTTGATCGCATTGCCCACCTTGCTGAACTTGCCGGTCAGTGGCAGCAACAATGCGATGCGATCGGTCGAGATGGCGGTGGTGGCGCCGAGGTCGCTTGTGGTCTGAAAATCGCCCTCACTACTCAGGGCCGCCGGATGGCCAGGGTAGCGATTGCTCCAGACTTGTGTGCGCTGGGAGAGGGTGTCCTGGCTGGCGCTGCTGGCGGTTCGTTGCAGCAGCATGAATTCGACCCAGCCGCGGTAGACAGTGCCACCAGTGACCGTTGCCATTCGCTGCAGACTCGGCGTATCCACATTGGCGAGCATGTTGCGCGTCGCCTCGCGGTTGTTAGCGATAGTGACAGGGCGTGTCAGGTTGGCTTCGATTAGAATTCTCGCCTTCAGTGCCTGCACCGGATCGGCCAGTAACTCGTGCGCGCGCGCCTGAATTTCCAGCGCGCGAATGCGCAGCACGCGATCGGCAAACGATCGCGGCTGTGGCACGTCTGTCAGCGCCTGTGCCGGATCGTCCTGCGCCAAATGCACGTAGGCATCGATGAGGGTTTTGCGCTCCCGCAGCGTCGGTTCGAAGAGTTCTTCGGGCAGCAGTTCGTAGGCGCGCATGGCCTCGCGATAGAGATTGCTGTCGAAATAGAGTTCGGTTGCCAGTAGCTGGTACTGCAGAGCGAGTTCAGGATTGACTTCGTCGCTTGCCAGTTGCGCATAGACATGTGCCGCCTGGGCGGTATCGCCTTCGCTGACAAGGCTCGCGGCGAGTTGTGGTGTGGGCACAATCTGCGTTAGCGGTGAATCTGTGCGTCTGCCATTGCCCGGATTGCCACAGCCCTGCAAAAGCGCGAAGACGACGGCCAGCATCACCACCAGGGTGCGGTTGAAAAGTGATGGCGAGATCGAAGAGTTAGGATTTACTGCCGGATCGATTGTTGGCTTGATCATGGGAGAATAAACAATACCTGGCATGGCGAGCACGACCTCCCGGGTAAGCAGGGGCCCGTGGCTCCGGAGTTACTTTAGGGGTTAATTGTACTATGTCTGCTACCAAAGGCATTTTTTATGTCATTGCCACGCCAATCGGCAATTTGTCTGATATCACGCAACGAGCATTGCAAGTGCTGGCCGAGGTGGATCACCTGTTCGCTGAGGACACACGGCACACGTTAAACTTGTGTCGCCACCTGGGCGTCAATCCACCCCTGCACTCGCTGCACGAACACAACGAGCAGGCGCGTGTTGAGCGAATTGTCGAGTTGCTGCAATCGGGCTGCGCGGTGGGGCTGGTATCAGATGCCGGTACACCGCTGATCAGCGATCCGGGCTATCGGATTGTCTCGGCCTGCCACCAGGCAGGTATTCAGGTGAGTCCGGTGCCCGGTGTGTCGGCGCTTTCTGCGGCGCTTTCGGTGTGCGGATTGCCAACCGATCATTTCGCCTATCACGGGTTTCCGCCAGCACGTCGCAGCGCCAGACTGAAACTGTTTGAGCGGCTGCAGGCGGACTCGGCAAGCCTGGTCTTTTTTGAATCTCGCCATCGGATCATTGAGTCGCTTGAGGATATGGCGCAGGCTTTTGGTGCCGAGCGCGAGGCGGCACTGTGCCGCGAGCTGACCAAAACCTTTGAAACCGTGTGGCGCGCGCCGCTGGGCGAATTGCTTGCTCAAACGCTGGCCGACGCGCATGCACAGCGCGGTGAATTTGTAATCGTGGTGAAGGGGGCGGTGATCGGCGAGGCCGCCGCGCTCGATGCTGCGACCGAAAAACTGCTGCAGCAACTTGCCGGTCACCTGCCACCCCGCAAGGCCGCTGCGCTGATCGCTGACTTCAGCGGTGTGCCGAAGCGTGACGTCTACCAGCGGCTGGTGGCTTTGCAACAACAGTAGGTCGGCTCGGCGTTGCAGGTTTTTCTTGACCGTGATTGCCGAGTGTGGTGCTAACATGGTCGGTGGAAAGCTGGCCAGGCAGCCGCTGTGTGCGCCAGCACATGGAGGAAAGTCCGGGCTCCAAAGGGCAGGGTGCCAGGTAACACCTGGGGGGTGTGAACCCACGGCTAGTGCAGCAGAGAGCAGACCGCCTAAGTCGCCGGCAACGGCGAACGGTAAGGGTGAAAGGGTGCGGTAAGAGCGCACCGCGCTGGTGGCAACATTC
>CAZYDV010000323.1:0-7167 GCA_964646405.1 uncultured Granulosicoccaceae bacterium
GTTCACGTTTGTGGTCGGTGGCTTCAAGGCCTTAAACGGCGAGCTGAACGTCGGTGCCTATGGCGTGCTGGTGTTTTTAACCCAACGCCTGCTGTGGCCGCTGACTGACTTTGCCAAAACCGTCGATCTCTACGAGCGCGCGATGGCCAGCACCCGGCGCATCCTCGGGCTGATCGAGACACCGTTGCGCATCGCAGACAGTGGCGGCGCGCCGTTGCCACAACCGGTGCGCGGCGAGGTTCGCTTTCACGAGGTCTGCTTTCATTACGATCGCGGGTCGGCAGGGGTTCAGGGGCTCAATCTGCAGATTGATGCCGGCAGCACGGTTGCGCTGGTCGGGGCGACCGGGTCTGGCAAATCGACGATCGTCAAACTGCTGCTGCGATTCTACGAACCGCAAAGCGGCGTGATCACCTTCGATGGCGTGCCGATCGAGCAGTTGCCGCTGGCGCAGTTGCGCGGGCAGATCGCATTGGTCAGCCAGGATATCTTCCTGTTCGATGGCAGCGTGCGCGACAACATCGCCTACGGTGCAATTGAAAGCGATGACGCACAGATTCAGGCCGCGGCACAGGCGGCCGAGGCCTGGCCGTTCATCGAGACTCTGCCCGACGGGCTCGATACGCCAATCGGCGAGCGCGGTGTGCGTTTGTCGGGCGGTCAGCGCCAGCGCTTGTCTCTGGCGCGCGCGATCCTTAAAAATTCACCGCTGCTGATCCTCGACGAGGCTACCAGTGCCGTCGACAACGAGACCGAAGCCGCCATTCAACGCTCACTGGCGCGCGTGTCTGCCGATCGCACCGTAGTCGTGATCGCGCACCGTCTCTCGACGATTGTCAGCGCCGACAACATCATCGTGATCGACGACGGTCGCATCGCAGAGCAGGGCGATCACAATCGCCTGCTGCGGGCCGACGGTCTGTATGCTGCACAATGGCGAGTACAGACCGGACTCAATACACTTGGGCAGAGCGTATGATCACAGGCAAGACTTTTCTGCAGGCGGTACAGGGGCCGGACGAGGGCATCGATGTGGTGCACTGCGCGCTGTTGGTGGCCGCGCAGTTGCAGCCCGGGCTCGATATCTCACAAAGTGTCAAAGCATTGGATGAACTGGTCGCTAACGCCCGAGGTGAGATTGGCAGCGGCCATGAATTGCTCGAATACCTCTACGATCAGCATCGCTTCAGAGGCAACGGCGAAGACTACTACAGCGCCGATAACAGTTTGCTCAACCGCGTATTGGAAACGCGCATTGGCATTCCGATCAGTCTTGCGATCATCTACATGGCAGTCGGGCGACCACTCGGGCTCAATGTATCGGGCATCAGTTTTCCCGGGCATTTTCTGGTCGGAATCGACGACGATCCCGAACCGATACTGATCGATGTCTTTGCCGGCAGAATCGTCAGCCGTGAAGATTGTTACCGGCTGATAGAAAAAATGTATCGTCGCAAAGTCACGCCCGACAACAGCTACTTCGCGCCAGCCGACAACCGTCGTATTGTGCTGCGCTTGCTGGAAAATCTGAAAGCGATTTATCTGAAGGCTGGCCAGGGTGCCGAGGCCTTGACGTGCCTCGATTGCCAGTTGATGGTGATGCCGGAAAACGCGGCTTTTCTGGAACAGCAACAGGGCGTGCTCGCGCACCTGCAAAAGGGCGATGGCGACGAGGCGCCGCCAGTGCACTGAAGCGGTGGGCGCTATTTTAGCAGCGCGTCCACCTCGTCATCGGTCGGGAATCGGTGGGTGGCCTTTTTGGAATAGACAAGCTCGCCGTCGCGGGTAATTTCAAACACCCCGCCACCGCCTTCGATCAGGGTAACGTCATTGGCAGAGTGGGCCATCAGCCTGTCTCTCACACGGAGAGCCGTCGGTTGATAGTTTCACTGCATGCAGTATTCAATCGTGTATTTCATGCCAGTTCACCTCAATAGGGAGCAGGCAGTCTAACACCCGATGCCAGATAGTCGCCAGAGCGTGCGGCGAAAGGGGCGGCTGCGGTGCACTGGCGACTGGCGCACAGTTGGAACACATAATGCGTCACAGTTTCTGATGGCATTCGGCAGTTTCAGGCCATCAGCCGGATCGTTGGGGATATACGCGATCATCCCCTGACAGGCGTGCTGTGAGCAGTTACGTTGGGGATTGAGTGCAGCGGCACGCCCTGGAACCGACGGCATCGAGAAAAGGAGAATCCTCATGTCACTATTCAGTATTTTCGACACCACCAGCAGCGCGATGAATGCGCAGACTGTGCGTTTGAATACCATCGCCAGTAATCTTGCCAACGCTGATGTGGTGGCCACCACGCCGGAGGCAGCCTACAAATCCAAACAGGTGGTATTCAGCGAAGTCCTGAAGCAGCAGGGCATGGGGCAGGCCATATCCTCTGGCGTGCGCGTCAGTGGCGTTGGCGTCAGCCACCGTGAAAATTCTGCCATTTATCAGCCCGGGCACCCGCTGGCCAATGACAAGGGCTATGTATTCGCCTCCAACGTCGACACCATCGAAGAGATGGCCAATATGCTGTCTGCTTCGCGCAGCTATCAAAGCAGTGTCGACATCCTCAACACCTCGAAGAAACTGATGCAGCAGACCATACGGCTGGGTCAGTAGTCCTCACACCAGAATAGTTTTCCGACCCCTGTGACTTTCAAAATAGGGGCCACCCCCATGTCGCGCCAATGCTGGAGGGCAATGCGTGGATAGAATGGTTTATGTGGCGATGAGCGGGGCACGTGAAGTGATGTTCCGCCAGACCACCAACAATCACAATTTGTCGAACGTCAACACCACGGGCTTCAAGGCCGATCTGGACAACATGCTGTCCAACCCGGTACGCGGCCCAGGGCACAGCACGCGCGTCTACGCCACCGCCGGCGGCACCCTGACCGACCTGACGCCCGGCTCTATCTTCACCACCGGCCGCGAGCTCGATATCGCGCTGGATGATGAGGGCTTTATCGCGGTTCGCACCGATGATGGCCGAGAGGCCTATACCCGTGCAGGTGAATTGCGGGTCGGCGCCGACGGCGTACTGGAGACCTTCGATGGCAATCTGGTGATGGGCAATAATGGCCCCATTGCCATACCCCCTTACGACAAACTGCTGATTGGCAAGGATGGCACCATTTCAGTGCAGCCAATCGACGGGGTTCAGGGCGTGATGGTCGAGGTCGATCGCATCAAGCTCGTCAACCCTGATCCGGCGCTGCTTGAAAAGGGGCCCGATGGTCTGATGCGAATCAAAGGTGAGCAGGCCGCGCGCGACTGGACGATAACCATCTCCAGTGCCGGTGCCGAGGCACAGGCAGAGGTCGCAGAAGCCGGCGCACCTGCCGCCCTGCCACCCGATCCCGACGTCGCCATTACCAGCGGTGCACTCGAATCGAGCAACGTCAACTCGGTGCAGTCGCTGGTGACCATGGTCAGTCTTTCGCGCCAGTACGAATTGCTGGTGAAGATGATGAAAACGGCAGAGGAGATCGATGCCTCGGCCACCAGTCTGGTGCGGCTCGAGTAGCCGGACCGGTCATCTCATTGAACACACTCCGTTCACAAGGAAACCGACGGTCTCGATGACTGATTATTATTTGATGTTGAAGAAACTCCGGGTGCTGTCCGTACTTTTGCTGGTGGGCAGTGCGGGCTGGGTCGGTACAGCCCACGCCGAGCGCGTCAAGGATCTGGTGTCGATACAGGGGGTGCGTGACAATCCCTTGCTCGGTTATGGATTGATCGTGGGCTTGAGTGGTACGGGCGATAAGTTCGGCTCCGCAGCCTATACCGAACAGAGCATGCGAACGCTGTTGGCCCAGTACGGCGTGACCGTGCCCGATACGGTCGGGCTGCAGTCAAAGAATGTCGCGGCCGTGTCGGTACATGCGACTCTGCCACCTTTTATGAAACCCGGGCAGACGCTCGACATCACCGTCTCATCGATCGGCGACTCTGAATCGCTGCGCGGCGGCACCCTGTTAATGACCCCGCTGAAAGGGGCCGATCAGCAGATCTATGCGCTCGCGCAGGGTGATGTCGTCGTCGGTGGTCTGGGCGCTGAGGGCGCCGATGGCTCGAGCATCGCCGTCAATGTGACAAGTGTTGGTCGCATTCCCAATGGCGCGACGATCGAACGCACCGTCAGAAACAACTTTGGCAATGCCGCTGAGTTGATTCTGAATTTGCACACGCCAGACTTCACCACCGCGCAACGTCTGCAAATGGCGATCAATGAGGCGTTTGGCGAATTTACCGCCAGTGCGCGCGATGCGGTATCGGTGCGCGTAGCCGTACCCGCCAATGCCGGCGGGCAGGTGGCGTTTATTTCTATTCTCGAAAATCTCGAAGTGACACCAGACGAGTACACCGCCCGCATCATCGTCAATTCCCGCACCGGCACGATCGTGATCGGCAACAATGTCAGGGTGTTGCCGGCGGCGGTGGCACATGGCGATGTGACCGTCACGATCGAGGAGAACGTACAAGTCAATCAACCCAATCCGCTGGCCAATGGCGAGACTGCACAAACGCCGGATTCCAGCCTGGCACTGCAGGAGGAGCCGGGTGCGCTGGAAACCATCAAGGGCGGGGTTACGTTGCGTGAGGTCGTCGATACGCTGAACCGCGTGGGCTCCACCACCTCCGACATCATCGCCATCCTCGAGGCGCTGAAGCAGGCCGGTGCACTGCGGGGTCAGCTCACGATCATCTGAGCCGCGGTACCGAGTCCCCCGCCCAGTCCCCCGCCCAGTCGTCGGCCCGCGCACTGTCACCGGCGCTGTCGCCCGCGCACGCTTTCTCAGCACGCTGCTTGTGGCAGAATGTGCGTAACGAGGATGCCGGGTGGCGATCAAATGGGTATGCAGAGTATGCCGTTGCTGATGCATCGGTTGATAGAGCGGGGCGCGCATGTCTGTCCCGATGAGGAAATCGTCACCGCGACAGAAACCGGCACGCGGCGACAAAGCTACACGCAAACACGCACCCGCGCCCATCAACTCGCGCACGCACTTAAGGCCGCCGGTATCCCCACTGGCGATCGCATCGCCACCTTCATGTGGAACAGCGCCACACACCTGGAAGTCTACTGGGCGACCGCCGGCCTTGGCGTGGTGTTGCACACACTGAACATCCGCCTTGGCGAGGCCGATCTGTCCTACATCATCAATCACGCCGACGACAAAATCATCATCGTCGATGCCGATCTGTTGCCGGCACTCGAGCGCGTGATGGATCGCATTCCCGGTGTCAAATCCATCATCGTAAGTGTCGAGGAAGGCTTCGAGAACTGGCAGTGCAGCCACCCGGATACCCATGACTACGAGCAGTTCATCGCCGGCCAGCCGCAGCAGATTGACTGGCCCGATTTCCCCGAGACCTCAGCGTTGGGCCTGTGTTACACCAGTGGCACCACAGGGGATCCCAAAGGGGTCGAGTACGAACACCGTGCGCAGTATCTGCACACCATGTGTGTCGCCACCACCGATTGCATGAGCCTGTCCGGCACCGATACCCTGTGCGGCATCGTGCCAATGTTTCACGCTCAGGGCTGGGGCCTGCCGTGGGCCGCGCTGATGCTCGGCATCAAGCAGGTGATGCCACATCGCTTCATGGATCCGCAGCGACTCACGCAGCTCATGGCCGATGAAAAAGTCACCATCTCCGCCGGCGTGCCGACCATCTGGCAGGGCATGCGACAGATAATCGAGAAAGACCCTGATCGATTCGATCTGTCGGCAGTACAGCGCCTGACGGTCGGTGGTTCGGCAGCCCCCATCTCGCTGATCAAATGGTACTGGGATACGCTGGGCATCGAGATCATTCAGGGTTGGGGTATGACTGAAACCAGCCCGCTGGCCACCACCTCGCGGCGCGTATCTAAACGTTCGCATCTGTCGTTGTCACCCGATCAGCAGTTCGCCAACATGGCCAAGGCCGGTCAACTGATGCCCGGGCTCGATCTGAAAATCATCGACGACGATGGCACCGAGCTGCCGCAGGATGGCGAGGCCGTCGGCGAGGTATTGATCCGTGGGCCGTGGATTTGCGCCGAGTATTTTCAAAACCCGCAACCGGAAAAATTCAGCGACGGCTGGCTGGTGACCGGCGATGTGGCCAAAATCGACGACGATAAATACCTGATCATCACCGATCGCTCTAAAGATTTGATCAAAAGCGGTGGCGAATGGATATCCTCGGTCGATCTGGAAAATCACATCGTCGCGATGCCCGGTGTCGCGCAGGCCTGTGCGGTTGCCGTGCCGCACCCGAAGTGGGATGAACGTCCAGTGGTTTTGGTGGTCTGTGATCAGGGGATGAATATCGATGCCAGTCAGGTCATTGAACATTGCGCCACACAGTTCGCGCGCTGGCAGTTGCCTGACGACGTGCTGTTTGTCGATTCCATTCCGCTGACCACCACTGGCAAGATGAGCAAAAAGCACGTTCGTGCCGAACTCGAAAGCCAGGGCTATCAACTGCCCGATTTGCGCACGTAACGAGCACGAGCGGTCATAACTAACCAGCCAACGGCCTGTGATCGGGCACCGGAATCTGCATGTCTACTGTCGTAAATATCTGCCTGGCGATTGCATTCATTGTGCTGGCGTTCGGCGCCACACTGCTGATGTATCACCTGTGGGGCTACCCGTTCGACCACAAGACCCATCGCAGTTCTGCGCCGCGCTGGGCGATGGCGCTGCACCGGCTGATGGGCTGGGCATTCGTCGCGATATACGTCTACCTGATGATTCAGATGATACCGCGCATGTGGGCCTACCAGATCGAGCTGCCGGCACGCACGGTGTTTCATCTTGTGCTGGGCTATGGCATCGGCGCGGTGCTGATCGCCAAGATTCTCGTGGTGCGGTTCTTCAAACACCTCGAGGCCAAGCTCGCGCCGGCACTGGGCACCACGCTGTTTGTATTGACGATCGTATTACTGGGGCTGGCGTTGCCATCGGTCTGGCGCGAACAGGTGCTTGCCACTCAGGCCATGGGCGGCGAGGGCTTCAGTGACGAACGTCTGCAGCGTGTGCGCGAGCAATTGCCAACAATCGGCTATGAAACCGAAATGATCGATGAGATGGCCAGTCGCCGTGGCCTTTTTAAAGGCCGTGAACTTTTGCGCAGCAAATGCGTGCAGTGCCACGACATGCGCACCAT
>CAZYDV010000324.1:0-7045 GCA_964646405.1 uncultured Granulosicoccaceae bacterium
CGAATGGTCAAGATCGCGCGCGAGCGGCAGGTGCTCGGCGATGCGTTTCGCGGCACCGAAAGGGCATCGAAAGATGCTTACGAAGCCACTCGACCCGGCGATACCGAACGGGATATGTGTTACCGGCTGGCCGATGGCATTCTGCGCTCCGGCGCCGAGTCGGTGGCTTTCACCCATATTAACGCCGGAGCGAACACGGGTTTTCCGCACAAGGATCCATCGGGCTATCGGGTTGCGGTTGGCGATATTCTGCGGGCGGATGCGGGCGGATGCTACTCGCGTTATCCCTTACCAGGCCGGCATGATGTCGACGGTTGAAACGCGTATGTGCTGGGTGGGTCGGTGTGGCTACCATATGGAGGACCTGGTCGAGATCAAGGATGGAGCGCCGATTGTGCGTTCAGACTACTTTGATAACGAAAAGTTATTAGTTTTAGACTTGTAAGCGTTTTGCTCATGGATAGCGCAAGAATTTGCATTCAACAGAGTGTTTCAGTTGCTGCCGGACGTTTTCCGCGAGCGGCCGGATGGGATGTTTCGCTGAATTGGGAGTCTCGCATGCTGTCATTGACCTGAATTATGCGGGTCTGGCGAGATTTTCGTGGTTTAATAAAGCTGCGGGGCTCAAAAGGGCTCGACCGACATGCAGTAGTGAAGGCGATAAATCCAACGTCGCGTTCTTACTCTTTTCTGGAGGACTAATATGAAACTTGGAAACATCCTGAAAGGCTTGCTGGCCGTATCTGCGCTGACCGTGGCCATGAATGCGTCTGCCGAGTGGCCGGAAAAACCGATCACGCTGATTGTGCCCTACAAGGCCGGTGGCACCACGCACAGCATGTCACAGGTGCTGGTCAAGGCGCTGGGCAAGCAACTGGGCGGAGCCAAGATTGTCATTAAGAACCTGCCTGGCGGTGGCAGCGCAGTTGGCGTCTCGACGGTAGCCAAGTCCAAACCCGACGGCTACACGATCGGTTACTCGGATTTGAACAACATGATCTGGAACCCGATGTCGCAGCCGAGTGTGAAATACAAGATGTCTGATTTGCGCTTGATTGTGGGTCTGGCATCTTATCAGCCGGGTATCGTGGCACTGCCAGATGCACCGTACAAGGACTTCCCGGAACTGATCGAATACTCCAAGACCAACACTTTGAATGCGGCAGATATGGGCGGGATTTCCAAAGCCGTACTGGCGTACATTGCCAAGAAAGAGGGGCTTAAGTGGAACCTGATCCCGACCCGCGGTGGTGGCGAAATGGTGCCATTCCTGCTCGGCGGTAAGGTTGATTTTGCCTACTCAGGCGGCGTGCATCAGAAATACGGCGACAAAATGAACGTGCTTGCCTCGTTCATGGCCAAGCCGTTGGCGTTTACCCCGGACGCGCCGTCCATTCAGGATCTGTATGGCGTCTCTTCTGTTGGCAACGCGGTGATGATCGCACCGGCCGGACTACCAGACGACATCGCGCAAAAACTGCACGACGCAGGCAAGGCGGCACTGGAGGATCCGGACTTCACCGAGATTCTGGAGAATATCAAGTTTCCCAAGACCTACGTGTCGGGTGACGATTTGACCTCGCTGGTTGCCGAAACGGAAAAAACCCTGCAGGGCGTACTGGAGGCAATAAAGTAGCATGCTTCGGGCAGCGGGTCGGCCGTTGAGGCGACCCGTTGCAATAGGCAATGCCACCGCCAATGGCACATTTTGCTTTCAGCAGGACGAGCGGTAGACAATGAGAAAAACCCATATTGGTACCGCCCTCGTGCTAATCCCGTTGTGCCTGTTTTGTATATTCTGGCTGGTGCCACAAAACACCGTTCCAGCCACCAGTGAGTTTGATGTCTCGCCCGGCTTTGTTCCGTATATCGCGCTGTGGACGATGTTGATTTACAGTGTGATTCTGCTGATCGATGAATTGCGGCAACAGGCCGCCAATATCGAAGAGCTGGATGAAGAGTTCGGCGCCGAGGCAACCGGCGTCGACGCACAAGTGCTAAAGAATCTCGTCATTCTTGTGGGCGTTAGCGTGCTGTCCTGGCTGGGTATCAATCACCTGGGATTTGAACCCGCCATGATGGTGCTGATTGCCGTCACTATGTATTACGTTGGCGTGCGCAACTGGCTGAGTATTGGCCTGACCGCGATCCTCGCGCCGATTGTGCTGACGATGTGTGCCTGGCTGTTCTTTTCAACGCAGATGCCGGCGCCCGACTGGTTGTCCAACCTTCGTTTCTGGGAACGCTGATGTTTGAAGGCATTCTGCCCATGATGGTGCAGGGTTTTGAAAATGCGTGGACGCTGGAAAACCTTGGGTTCATTTGTGTCGGTGTGACGCTAGGCATTATTTTTGGCGTATTGCCCGGTCTTGGCAGCGTGACCGCGCTGGCGGTGCTGGTGCCCATCACGTTTTACTTTTCCCCGCTCGGTGCAATTGCTTTTCTGGTTGGTATCAATAAGGGCGGTACCTCCGGAGGCGCGATACCGGCGATCCTGATCAATGCGCCCGGCACGCCCGAGGCAGCCGCCACGGCGCTGGATGGCTATCCGTTAACAAAAAAGGGCCAGCCTGAAAAGGCAATGAAAACGGCGTTGTATTCTTCGGTCTGCGGAGACACCTTTTCCGATCTGATGCTGATCTGTCTGGCCGCGCCGATCGCCGCTATTGCATTGAAATTCGGGCCAGTCGAATTTGTCGCGATTATATTGTTCTCGTTCACGATGATTGCCGCGCTGGCCGGCAAATCGCTGGTGAAAGGGATTATGGCCGCAGCACTGGGATTGTTGCTTAGCACGATTGGCCTGGATCCGGTTGACAGCACCGAGCGGCTGACATTCGGCACGCTTGAATTGTTCGATGGAATTTCGATCCTGCCGTTTGCCATCGGAACGCTGGCGATGGGCTCTGTAATTTCCCAACTGTTCGACATGCGTGACAAACCCGGTGAAAATCTGGCTGAAAAAATTAGCGCTGTGAAGAGCTATCAGGATTCCAACCGATTAACTGCCGGGGAGTTCTGGGGCAACTGGCGTACCCTGTTGCGCTCATCCGCCATTGGTACTGGTGTCGGTATGCTGCCGGGGCTAGGCGTGACACTGGCGGCATTTCTTGGCTATGGTGCGGCGAAAAAGGCATCCAGACGAGGCGATAAATTCGGCACCGGTGAGGTGGAGGGCATTCAGGCCACCGAGGCGGCCAATAGTGCTGTCGTTGGTTCCAATCTGATTCCGACCATTGCGCTGGGCATTCCCGGCAATGTCGCGGCGGCTGTGTTGATTGGCGCCTTTATCATTCACGGCGTAGTGCCCGGCCCATTGATGATTGCGGAGCACGGCGTGCTGGTCTACAGCATTTTTGCCTCTATGCTGATGGCTAATGTGGCGCATTTGATTATCGGCCGAATCGGAATCAAAATTTGGGTGCAGTTTGTTCGCATCCCCAAATCAATCGTCATGCCGATTGTGATTTTGCTGTGCATAATCGGCGTGTTCATACCCACCAACTCAATGTTTGAAATTGGCTTGTTGATGTTTTTCGCCGGTGTGGGTTACCTGATGCGCAAGAGCGGATTTTCGATTGTGTGCCTGGTAATCGGTTTTTTACTTGGCGAGAACTTTGAAGTCTATCTTCGTCAGGCCATCCTGATGAACAGTCGCGATCTAACCGTGCTGCTGACCAGTCCGATCGCGCTGGTTTTTTTGTGTTTGACGATTTATTTCACTTATCACTTTGGTTTTCGCTCGCGACGCAAGAAGAAATCGAGCGAAGATACCTGAGCACGCGGGTGTTTGATCATGACTTGTGCGGAACTCAACATTTCACCGGTTAGCGGTGCACTGGGAGCGGAAGTAAGCGGGATAGACACTGCCCAGGTATTGTCCGGCGCGCAGCAGCAGGCGTTGCAGCGTGCGTTTGTCGAGCATCAGGTATTGTTCTTTCGAGATCAGGCACTAACACCGCAGCAGCATTTGCAATTTACCCGGATATTCGGTGAGCCCGATACCTATCCGTTTATGGTCGGCTTGCCAGATGCGCCTGAAGTCATCGATATCGTCAAAACCGCGGCCGATACGGTCAATTTTGGTGGCTCCTGGCACTCTGATACCGCCTACATGCCACAGCCTGCTCTGGGTACCGTGTTGCATGCGATAGAAGTGCCTGACCATGGCGGCGATACCCTGTTTGCCAATGCTGCGGCAGCCTACGATGCGCTGTCAGACGGCATGAAAGAATGGCTGGATGGCATTGTTGGCGTGTACGATTCGGATCACGGCTACGGTGGGTCGCGTAGAAAGGCGCTTGGTAAACTGGAATTGATGAACGATCGCTACGATGACAGCAGCGAATCGTTTTTAAGCGAACACCCGATCATTCGCACGCATCCGGTTACCGGGCGCAAATCAATCTACGTCAGCAAGGGGCACACCTCGCACATTAAGAACATGAACTACGAAGAGAGCAGGCCAGTGATCAACTACCTCGCCGAACACATCATCAAACCGGAATTCACCTGTCGCTTTCGCTGGACGCCTGGTGCCGTAGCAGTCTGGGACAACCGCTCAACTCAACATTACGCAATAAACGACTACGCCGGTCAGCGTCGTCACATGCGCCGAGTCACGATGAAGGGTGAAACGCCCAAGTAGACTACGACGAGCGCACCAGCTTGTCCGGGAAAGTGGTGTCTTCTATGGCGCACCAGGGCAGGGGCGCAACCATCCAGGCACCTTTAGTGTCGCTTATGATCAGTCTTAAGGATGCTCCTTAGAGCGTGCTAACGCCGGCACCCAGTTGCGCAAGTAATTCAACGTGCACATCCAGAGCGTCAATCACGCGATAGCCGGTTGGACGTCCGTCGAACGCCAGATTGAGGTCGGTGCCTGCCAGTACAATCGCATTGGCACCGGCATCGCTTAATCGTTGACCAGCTCCGAAAAAGAACTCACGCTGGGTATCGGTACATGTCCCAGCGATTGCCATATCGGTATACGTCTGACCGATCTCGTCAATTTCATCGGCCAGCGATAAGGGGGTGGTCTTTGTTAACTGCCCGTAGAGGCCTGTACGCATGACGACTCGGGTTCCCAGAAGGCCGACGGTAGACAACCCCTGTGAGTCGAAAAAGTCATCCAGGGGTTGGACGGCAGAGACCATTGGCAGAGCAGCGCGCTTAACGGTTTCGTTGTAGCAGAAATGCCCGCCGAGGGAAGTAATTGCAGCACAATCGCATCCGGCATTTTTGAGTCGATCGATCAGGGCAACATAGATATCAGCCTGGCGATCGCGCTCATCGGCAATATTGTTGCGAACCAGATCTTGTACCTGCGCATGTACAATCGTAATTTCAGCCCGCCCACCTAGCGCTTCGATAGCCGCGACCAGCCGTTGGTAGTACACCAGTGTTGCCGCGACACCAATGCCGCCGATCAGTCCAATGTGCATGGTTTTGTGTCGCTATTAAAGTGCATTGGGGCGTCAGTATAGGGGCATCTAAACTTTGCTGCGAGTCGAGGGTAATTGTTAGCCTGCAACTACGGCACAAGCATGGCGGCTGTTCGCGCTGCACTGCTTAAATCTCCGGCGTCACCTCGATCGGCTTGAATGTCGTATCGTGGTAGTCGTATGATCGGCGTCAACCGGAGGAGATAGCCAGTGTCCAACCATGACTATGATCTGATCATTCGCAATGGAAACGTCGTTGACGGCAGTGGTGCAGAGCCGCGAACTGCGGACGTAGCGGTAAAGGAAGGCGTTATTCGGCGGGTTGGTGTGGTAACGGGTAGTAGCGCCACCGAGATTGATGCACAGGGCCAGCTCGTCACGCCTGGCTTTGTCGATATCCACACTCACTACGATGCCCAGGCTATCTGGGATGACCACCTGGCGCCATCGTCTTTGCATGGGGTGACGACCGTCGTGATGGGGAACTGTGGTGTTGGCTTCGCGCCTTGCCGGGAGCAGGATCGCGATAAACTGATTGAGCTTATGGAGGGCGTGGAGGACATACCTGGCGCGGTGATGCATGAGGGGTTGGAATGGACCTGGGAGAGCTTTCCCGAGTATCTCGATGCACTGGAGTCGCGGCCACGTGATGTGGATGTCTGTGCGCTGGTGCCGCACGCGGCGGTGCGGGTCAATGTGATGGGCGATCGGGCGGTGGCGTTTGAGCCGGCGACAGCGGACGACATCGCCAAGATGCGCAAGATCACTGCCGAGGCAGTCGAGGCCGGGGCGCTGGGCGTGTCGACCAGTCGCACCACGTCGCACAAGACGCTCGCCGGCGAGTACATTCCCACGCTGCGGGTCTACGAAGATGAACTGATGGGTCTGGCGGAGGGGTTAAATGATGCCGGCAGTGGATTTATTGAAGTTGTCTCCGACTGGATAACCGACGAAACACCGGAGACCTTACAGGCTGACCCGGATCCTGTAGAGGCATTTGGTATCCTGAAACGAGTCGCGCAAAACAGTGGCAGGCCTATGGTCTATACACTAGCCCAGCGTCATCGGCTGCGCGAGATGTTTGATCAGTTACTGGAAATGAATCGCGAGGCGTATGAAAAAGAAGGGGTGAATATTCGCCCTGTTTTTCCGCCGCGGGCGATTGGAATATTGCTGGGTTTGCAAGCCAGTCAGACGCCGTTTAGTGGTTGCCCCACTTTCAAAAAGTACAGTGCGTTGCCGCATGATGAAATGGTTGCAAAATTGATTGATCCACAGATACGTGCGCAAATATTGTCGGAAGATCCAGTCAAAGAATCCACCTTTCCGCTGATTCATCGCATGTCCTACGCGCACATGTTTCCCTTCAGGGATAAGAACTACACGCCGGCAGAAAACGAAAGCGTTGCCGCGGTTGCCGAGCGCGATGGCATCAGCGCCGCTGAAGTTGCCTACGATCTGCTGACCGCCGACAACGGTAAGAACTTTCTCTACATGCCGATCACGAATTACTCTGACTACAGTCTCAGTGCGTCCGAGGAATTGTTGAACGAGAAAATGGCGATCATGGGGCTGGGGGATGGCGGGGCACACGTTGGCTT
>CAZYDV010000325.1:0-7040 GCA_964646405.1 uncultured Granulosicoccaceae bacterium
TATACTACGTATTGCATGTGATGATAGATTCCATTACACACGTCTTCCCACTGCCCATATCTCCCAAACCGATGACGCCTGCACGCATGAAAAACCTGCCTTTAGATTGACTGTTGGGAAGGAAGGTACGTGACAACGGCAAACCGGTTCAAGCAAAATGCATCAGCGAACACCAATTGATGTTTTTTGATTGACTTCACGCCGTGAAGTGTCGCCAACTGATGCCAATTGAGGCGATAAACTATCCGTGAAGCAAGCTGCCAGAATTTCTGACATCGCCCGCCACGCCGGCGTCAGTACCGCGACAGTTGATCGAGTGCTGAACAACCGCCCTAATGTGCGGGAATCCACGCGCCAGCGCGTGTTGCAAGCACGTCAGGCAATCGAGTCAGGCGCCAAACCCCACGACCGACAAAGCCCGTGGCGGATCAAGGTGATCCTGCCGAAGAATGCAGGCCCGTCGACTGAATATTTTGCCCGCTGTGTGCAGCAACTTGGCACCTTTGGCCAGGCGACAATCGAGTGTGAGTTTACGGCGAAAATGGAGCCGATTGCGCTTGCACGTAAACTGCGCGCCTGTCTTGGGCAGCGCGTCGATGCCATCGCCTTCATGGCGCTGGACGATCCGCGAGTATCTCAGGCGATAGCCGAGCTGCACCAGGCCGGCATCGCCTGTGTTTCAGTGCAATCAGGCATGGAACGCGCACAGGTGATTGGCCATATCGGCAGCAATAACCGTGCGGCCGGACGCAGCGCCGGACTCATGATGGGCCACATGATACAGACCCCTGGTGACATACTGATCGTCACCACCGGTGATCTGTACCGCGCACACGAGGCGCGGGAGATGGGTTTTCGGGCAGTGATCCGACACCAGTTCCCCCAACTGAATATCGCAAGCTCGCTGGTCGGCCGAGACGACATTGATCACAACTGCCGATTGTTGAGCGAAGCGCTGGAACACTACCCGTCAGTGGTTGGCATCTACAATGTGGGTGCGGGTAATCAGGGTATTGCCAGGGCTTTAAAAAACGCCGCGCTGGCTGAGGAAATAGTTTTTATCGGCCACAACTTCACACAAAAAACCCGTGCGTTTCTGCTCGATGGCACGATGAACGCGGTGATCCATCAGAATCTACAGCGCGCAGCGCGCCTGACGGTAGATTTTCTGATCAACCATCTGACCGGCCTGGCCCCCGAGCCTGCCATCGTGCCGGTGGAGATCATCACACGCGAAAACACGGAAGGGATTCTGCACGACGTTTAACGACAACGGCACACGTGCCAGTCATGCCAGCGTGGCGGCAGTGCCTCTTTTGTTACTCACGACTCGCCGTTGGCGGCTGATCGAATACTTTGATCGGTGGCACAGACTGCTCATAGCGCTCTACCTGCACCAGTGTACTGTGTGCGCTGGTACCCTGCGCCAGTTGCGAAGAGCCAGCATCGCGGGTCAGCACATTGGGGTTGCCATGTACATCGAGACTGTCTGACTCGGCAGGGTCCAGCGGGTCATACCAGGCACCGGTGGGCAGCACCACCACGCCTGGCCGAACCGACGGGGTAACAGTCGCACTGGCAAGTGTTGCACCCCGATCATTGTAGACCCGCACGATATCGCCTTCGGCTACACCGCGCGAGTCTGCATCGTCTGGATGGATGCGAATACGTTCCCTGCCCCGCACTTTTGCGTTGCGACTGGTCCGCCCAAAATCATACTGGCTATGCAGCTTGTTGACGGGTTGATTGGAATTGAGTGCCAATGGATAAGTCTTTGATCGCTCACTGCCGATGAACTCGGTTTTATCAAACCACTTCGGGTGCCCGGCACAATCGGCTAGCTGAAAAGAATCAATCGGTACCGAGAAGACTTCAATTTTGCCCGACGGTGTATCGAGTGCATGGGTGTCGGGATCACGGCGAAAGGCTTCGAAGGCAAACTCCATGGGCTCGACTTCGTCCGGGTTGATCTGAAAAACATCCGATTGCCACATTTGCTCAAACGTCGGTAGATGGATATCCAGTTCGTGCGCATTGTCGATACTGATCTGCCATAACTTTTGTATCCACTGATCGGCATCGCACTTTTCGGTGAAGCTGTCTGCTATGCCCATGCGCTCGGCGAGACCGCTGAATATGCTGTAGTCATCACGGCTCTGGGCATATGGTTGAATGGCCCGATGCATCGGGCTGACAAAAAGATCGGCCGTGCCACAGGCGAAGTCATCTCGCTCCAGTGGCACCGTGGCGGGAAAGACAATGTCGGCGTGTCTGGCGGTGGCCGTCCAGAACGGCTCATTGACGATAATCGTCTCCGGTCGAGCAAATGCCTGCTTTAAGCGATTGATATCCTGGTGATGATGAAACGGGTTACCGCCGCACCAATAGACCAGTTTGATATCGGGATAAGTCAGTGTCTGGCCATCGTACTCAAACGGTTGCCCCGGGTTTAGCAGCATATCGGAGACGCGTGCCACCGGAATGTATCGATCGATCGGGTTTTTCCCTTGCGGCAGCGCGCCAAATTTGAACGGCAACCGACGGCGACCAACAAATCCAAAATTGTGTATGCAGCCGTATCCATAACCCACGCCCTGGCCCGGCAGCCCGATGCGACCCAGCATTGCCCCCAGCACAGTAATCATCCAGTAAGGCTGATCGCCATGCTCGGTTCGCTGCAGCGACCAGCTGATGGACAATAGACAAGGCTCGGACGCCATCCGTCGAGCAAGATCCAGAATGTCGCTGGCGTCGATATCGCACAGCGAAGCCGCCCACGCGGCATTCTTGGGCGTACCGTCCGCATCGCCCGTCAGGTAGGGAACAAATTTATCGAATCCCGATGTGTAGCGATCGATGAAATGCCGATCATAAAGATTCTCTGTATAGAGCGTATGGGCCAGCGCCAGCATCAGTGCCGTGTCGGCGTTGGGTCTGATCGCCAGCCATTGGGCATCCAGAAATCCGGCCACGTCATCCTGCACCGGACTGATCGATACGACATCAACACCCGCTGCTTTCACTTTCTTCAAATCAGCCTGGGCACCATGATTGGCGAGCCCACCCTGATTGATCTGCGTGTTCTTCATGCTGATTCCGCCAAAGCACACCATCAGTCTGGTATGACGGCAGATGTCTTCGATGGTGGGCGCCTGCAACATGATGGCCGTCGCATCCATACCGATGATGCGCGGCAAAATGACCTGTGCCGTGGCAAACGAATAGTTCTGAACTGAATAGGTACAACCACCCATCTGATTCAGGAAACGACGCATCTGGCTTTGTGCGTGATGAAATCGACCGGCGCTGGACCAGCCGTATGATCCACCGTAGATCGCCTCATTACCGTAGCGGTCCTTTGTTCGTTGCAGCGCCTGTGCGGCAATATCGAGTGCTTCGTCCCACGGCACCGCCACGAACGGATCTACGCCGCGCTTAGAGCCATCACTGCCAGCAGGTGATTGCAGGTAGCCACGCCGAATATGCGGCTGTGGTATCCGGCAGCCAGCGTGTTGCGAGTCGATAAGCGACTGTGCAATCGGCGACGGGTTGGTATCAAAGCGGTTGGGCAGCACCTCGGCAATGGTGCCGTTGTCGGTTGTTACCCGATAGTGCCCCCAGTGGGTACTGGTTGGTTTGCTGTCTGACATGATGCACGTTTTCGTAACAATCGCCCGAACCATACACCAAAGCTGCCACCCACCGCGCGAAAATCAGTCATCACCGCGAGAATTGGATTTAAGACTAATGCGGTCGATTGCCATACTCCGTTGCCCGGGACGGCTGGCTCCGTAATCCATCGTCAAAATCGGAATCCATCGGCGAGAACTGGACTTCGCCCCACCCGCCACCAGATCGAGTTCGTCGTCGTTGAGTTCCTGATCGACAATTTTCGATTGGTCCGTTCGTTTATCCATATCAACGCTCGTCTGGCTAGTTGCATTCGACAGGCGCACCCCGCCGACTCAATTCCAGTATCCGACACAGGCTCGCGCATGTCCTGCATGGCAGTACCCATATTCCGGGTAATATTCACCATGAGTGATGAGATAAAGAACAGTCTGAAAGATTGTCAGCCTGGATAGTGGGCAGTCAGGTCAGGACATCAGGCCGGCGTGCGAAAAACCAATGTGAAGATGACCCGCCGGCAGAAACAGGTGATAGATTTCATGCAGCGCAATCGATGCATTCGGGACAGGCAGATAATCGTCCCGACGATCGCGCCGGGCACCCAGAATGACCACGTCACCGTAACAGCAGGCTGAGGGATTCTCGTCGACAGGGCTGCTGCGGATGGCTGAGCGTAGTGTTTGCGCACCGGCCGTCTCTGTCTGAATATCACGATTCACGTAGACGTCGTGCCATTCGCCGCTGGCTGCCCGAATACGCGCAATCACGTCTGTATTCGCCACCGCCATGCCTGAAACTGCGCTAAGGCCAGCAGCCACGTCAGGCGTCATTGTGTCTGCAGCTGAGGCAGACAACTGCACCTCCTGCGCAAAGACCATTTCCGGCCAGCGCGGCTTAACGTGGATCGCTCGCCATTGATTGGGATAGCTTGTACGCGGGATCAGGGGTGAACTCATCGTCTGTCTTTTACAAAAGTCATAAAAATCCGCCTGGGACCGGAAACCTGAGGTTCGTCACGTACGATATGGAGTCGTGTGCAGGCGAGAATTGAACCGCAGTCGTCGCAAGTACCAGTGTAACGTGGCCATTTCGGTGAATATTCCCCGAACGTCTGCCATAGCTTACGCCGTTAAAATCTGTAATGATAGATCCGAAGGCATCGCCTGGTACCAGCGGTCCACATCACAAACCTCGCGCCGTTGCGGTTCGGGCTTGAGGTCCAGAAGGTGCCAATGACTAGTACGCGGAAAGGAATTCAACGATGAGTGACAAAAAAGACGAAGAACTGACCGACGAAGCGCTGGAAGAATTTTCCGGCGGACTATCGCTGGGTAACATCAAACCCCGCCTGACCGCCACGCACGGCATCCGTCCACCCGACCATGCAGGTCTAAGGATTATCAACGCCGCCGGCGAACGCATCGCCAATAAAGCGGGGATCCGGGCAATCAATAAGATTTTGAAGTAACGGTCAGCCACGCAGGGCCATTGCACTGCTGACCCTGCGTGGTCTGACAGCCCTGGCACCCCACTGGTTTTCGCGCAGTAATCGCCAACCTGGCCATCACTATTCATGTGAGCGTGCGTGTGCCCCACTGCGACCAAGACTGTTTGAATTGGATTCCACAACCCTTACCACTACACCCAAACGATTGCTGCCGACCTACATCGGTGCGATCGATCATGTTGCACTGTTTGCTCCCGTATACGAGGCGGAACATTTCGCCGCAACCTACACGGCACTGATCAATAGCCTTCCGGCTGACTGTCGCGTGTCAATCGTGGCAGCAGACGATGCAACAGACAAGATTGCCAACTGGCCGCTGGATGCGAGTCGATTGGGCAATCTGTCTATCAGCCCTGCCGGAGACCTCAAACTTACGGCATGGGCCAGAGACCCGGCACTGGCACTGCAGTCATCCGGTAAACCCTTGCTGATGGTGTCGCCCCAACTCGATCGCAGAGATGATCTGGCAGCGTTTAGGCTGCTGGCAACCTGGAACCATTTTTCACTTCACCCGACCGGCATTCCATTTGAAGCGGGCAATTTCCTGGTCGCTGAAGATGTCGTCTTCGTTGGCGCAGATTCTATCGATTCGCTACCTGAAAACGTCAGTATCGATCAGTTAATACCAACGCAGTACACTGTTATCGAGATTGGAAGTACAGAGGTGCAGACCTGCCAAACCGCGTTCGATGTCAAAACGGGCAGTGAAACATGGCAGGAGATTTTTCACTACCACAACAGACCGGGCACCAGACAACCGATATTCCACATCGATATGTTCGTAAGCCTCGCAGGTACAGACGCTGACGGGCGGCCAATTCTGTTGGTGGGCGATCCATCACTTGCTGCACAGATTCTCGAACGTCCTGTTCACCCGCGATGCCTGGCAGCGCAGTTTGACGCGATAGCCGACAGCCTGACGGCACGAGGGATGGTGGTGGTACGCAATCCCCTTCCGATGATTTACATGGATGATATCAGCACGCGGACGCGAACCTGGTTCTACGCCAGCTCCAACAACGTGCTGGTACAGCAGTCGGCAAAGGCCGGAAACATCGTTTGGCAGCCGGAGTTCGGACATGACAACTGGCCCGAGCTGGCGCACACAGATGCCGCTAACCGCAAAATATGGGAAGATCTTGGCTTCGAGGTACGATTGATCCCGGACGGACAGAAACTTGCGGAAAACCTCGGCGGACTGCACTGCATGACAAACGTTCTGAAACGCAGCTGACAGGCGCACAATGCAGACTTATTTTGAGCAGGTATGGCGCTTCGTTCGGCAAGTGCCTTCAGGCAAAGTGATTACCTATGGACAGATTGCCCGGGCGTTGCCCGAGCCGCCGGTAAATGAGCTACCCCAGCAACCAGCATCGGCGGCGAGATTGGTCGGCAGCGCAATGGCGGCGTGCCCAGCGGATGTACCGTGGCACCGGGTCATCAACGCGCAGGGCAAGGTGAGCAGCCGCGCCGACGCGGCCAGACAAATACGGTTGCTGGAAGCTGAAGGCCTGTGTTTCACGCATGGACGGATCGATCTCCGCGAGCACCAATGGCATGGCCCGGATGCGGCAGATCGGCCAAAGCAACATTCGCTACTGTGACAAACCACTCGATTACCGTGGCACCACTCAAAGGTTATGCAAGCAAAAGCGAATCGACCAGATCCAGAATCGACGTTAAATTGCACCTAATATGAGACCTTGCCTATTCAGGATTGACCGTACTGACAGAGGTTGAAATCAGTCGAATCCGGGCGCATTGCGTCGATGTTAAATCAGCAACACAGCACGACGCTTTTCTCACTGCGGGCGCCGCGCACCTGCCATCGCCGTTGTATGGTACTGTTCATTCTTGACACTGTGGCCGCAGCGGACATGATTGCAGAGCTGCCCACAGCACC
>CAZYDV010000326.1:0-6909 GCA_964646405.1 uncultured Granulosicoccaceae bacterium
AACTGTGCGATGAATTCAACTGCATCGCGAACACCCGGCAAACCCTCACCCGGAATACCGGCGCCATTGACATCGGCCAGACCGATGCCCAGAAATACGGCGTCGTAGTCTTTTTTCAGCTCTGCAAGTGTGGTGTCGTCCCCTAGCGCAACGCCGGTTTTTAATTCGATACCGCCAATCGACAAGATGTAATCGAGCTCTCGGTGGGCGAAATCATCCACTGTCTTGTAAGCCGCGATACCGTATTCGTTCAATCCACCACCGCGGGCGGCGCGATCAATCATCGTGACGTCATGCCCGTGCAGGGCCAGGCGGTGCGCGCACGCCAGTCCAGCCGGGCCACTACCGACCACACAGACTCGCTTGCCGGTAGCCTGTGCGCGTTCAAACGGCTGAGCGCCAGTGGCCATCTGGTAGTCGGTGGCATAGCGCTGCAACTGCCCGATTCTGACCGGTTGCTCTTCAGCGTCATTGCGCACGCACACTTGCTCGCACAAGGTTTCGGTCGGGCAGACCCTGGCGCACATGCCGCCCAATATGTTCTGAGAAAAAATTGTCGCCGCCGAGCCTGCCGGGTTGCCGTTCTGGATCTGGCGAATGAAAAGCGGTATGTCGATGTCCGTCGGGCAAGCGGTCACGCAGGGTGCGTCGTGGCAGAAGTAACACCGATCCGCCTCTATCGCCGCCTCGTGCGGAGTGAGCGGCGGATGCAAGTCGGTCGACAGCGCGGTGATACCCGAGTGAGATTTCCCGTTCATGTACAACCCTTTCTGCTTGTTTGCGCTCGATTTAAGCAATTTTTGTCCAAACGGTCAAATTTTCAGCACGGCTGCGAATCCCCCTCTCCACTTGCTAATATGAACCCCTCAACGGAGGACTTCCCACTTGATCAAATTCAGCATCGGCCAGAGCAGTGCCAGAATCGAGGACCAGCGCCTGCTGACCGGCAGCGGCCGCTACACCGATGACAGCGTCGATCCGGCGGCGGCACGCGCCCACATCCTAAGATCCGACCGGGCACATGCCGACATCACCATTGTCAGCACAGATGCCGCAGCCCGGGCCGCCGGCGTGATCGCCGTGCTGACTGAAAAAGACCTGGCCGCCGACGACATCGGCAATCTGCCCTGCCTGACGGATCTCGACAACCGCGACGGCAGCAAACAGCAATACACCGAGTGGCCGGCGCTGGCCCGCGATCGCGTGCGCTTTGTCGGCCAGCCGGTTGCACTGGTGATTGCCCAAACCGCGGCGCAGGCGCGCGATGCGGCCGAACTGATTGAAATCGACTACACCGATCTGCCAGTGTCTCTCGACACCGAACAAACCACCGCCGATGCTGCACCCCAGTTGTGGCCACAGATGAAAAACAATATGGCCTTCGACTGGCACATCGGTGATGAAGCCGCCGTCAACGACCTGTTCGAACAGTCAGAGCACATCACCCGCCTGCGGCTGGAGAACAACCGCGTGGTGGTCAACTCGATGGAGCCCCGGCCCATCTATGCCGAATACGACAAAGCCACCGATCGCACCACCCTGCACAGCTCCACGCAAGGTCCAAGTTTCATTCTCGGCCCACTGGCCACTCAGGTGCTGAAGATCGATGCAGAAAAAATTCGCTGCCTCACCGGCGACGTCGGCGGCGGCTTCGGCATGAAAGTGTTTCTCTACGCCGAACACGTATTGGTCACCTGGGCATCGCGCAAGCTTGGCATCAACATAAGCTACCTGCCGACCCGCTCCGATGCATTTGTGAGCGACGTGCACGGCCGCGACCTGGTCAGCCATGTGGAGGCAGCCACCGATGCCAATGGCGTCATTCAAGCGCTGCGAGTCACCACTTATTCCAATATGGGGGCCTATCTGTCTAACTTTGGCCCCTATATTCAAACCGGCTCGGGCGGCCACATGATTCCGGGCTGCTACCGCATGCCACAGTGTTATAACCGCGTGATCGGCGTGATGACCAACACCGTGCCTGTCGATGCCTATCGTGGCGCGGGCCGTCCGGAGGCTACCTATCTGATCGAACGCCTGATGGATGTGATTGCCGACGATCACAAACTCCCCCCTGACGAGATCCGCCGCAGAAACTTCATACGCCCCGAACAGATGCCCTACACCACGCCGCTCGGCAACACCTATGACAGCGGAGATTTCCAGGCCGTGATGGATAGCGCCATGCAACAGGCGAACTGGCAGGGTTTTAGCCAACGCAAACAACTATCAGAGAGCAACGGCAAACTGCGCGGCATCGGAATGGCCGTCTATATCGAGCGTTGCGGCGGTGGCGGTGGCATGCCATCAAAGATCGAATTCAACGACGATGACACCCTGACGCTACTCAGCGGCAGCCAGACCAACGGCCAGGGGCACGAAACGGCATTCACTCAAATACTGAGTGATCGATTGGGTATACCGATTGAGCAAATTCGCTTCGTACAAGGCGATACCGACCGTACCCCGGCAGGTTTTACCGGCGGTTCGCGAACCATTCCGATTGGTGGCAGCTCGACGATTGTCGCCGCCGATACCATTATCGAAAAAGGGCGCAAAATTGCTTCGCACGTGATGGAGACCGCCGAGGCCGATATCGAATTTTCCGATGGCAGCTTCACCGTCGCCGGCACCGACATGAAAATGGATTTATTTTCCGTCGCGCGTGCTGCACGCGATGAAAACAAACTACCCGCTGGTATCGATCCAGGCCTGGACACAGAACAGGAGTTCACCTCCGAAGAGGCCACCTACCCCAACGGTTGCCATATCTGCGAAATCGAAATAGACCCGGATACCGGCGAGCTTACGATCGAGCAGTATCTGGTCGTCGATGACTTTGGCGACCTGGTCAATCCGAACCTGCTCGAGGGTCAGGTACACGGGGGCATCGCACAGGGGCTGGGCCAGGCGCTGCTGGAGCACACGGTCTATGACGATAGCGGGCAGCTGGTCAGCGGCTCATTTATGGATTACACCATGCCCCGGGCAGATACGGTTCCGCACGTTAACTTCTCCACACAGAACATTCCGTGTAAGAACAACTTGCTCGGCATAAAAGGGGCCGGTGAAGCGGGCGCGATCGGCTCACCACCGGCCGCGATCAACGCTGTGGTCAACGCGTTGCAATCACGCACCGGCCTGAATCACATCGATATGCCGGCAACCACACACAAAATCTGGAACCTTTTGCACGCCAGCAGTTAGGTTTTCAACAACGCTGACACCACAAGACCCAACGCAGATCAAATTATCGGAGCCCCTCCCATGCAGGTAGTGACAAGCGGACTACGATTTCCCGAGGGCCCGATTGCCATGGATGATGGCAGCATTATCCTTGTGGAAATTGAACGCGGCACATTAAGCCGCGTCAGTGCAAATGGCGAAATCTCTGTCATCGCCGAGTGTGGCGGCGGGCCCAACGGAGCCGCAATCGGTCCGGATGGACGCGTCTATATTTGCAACAACGGTGGATTCACGTGGGCCACTATAGACGGACTGCTGCGCCCGATCGGCACACCGGACAACTACACCACAGGTAGCATACAGGCCGTCAATCTCGACACCGGCACCGTCGAAACCCTGTACACCGAATGCGATGGCAAACATCTGAAGGGCCCCAACGATATCGTTTTCGATCAACAGGGCGGATTCTACTTCACCGATCTGGGCAAACGCTCCGACGACGCACTGCAGCGCGGCGCGGTGTACTACGCCTCTACCGATGGCAGTCAAATCAGCAGAATCATCTCCCCGATCGAGCAACCCAATGGCATCGCCCTGTCACCGGATGGCACGCGACTGTATGTGGCAGAAACTTTCAGTGCCAAACTGCGGTACTGGGACATCGCAGCACCCGGTGTGCTTGCGCCAAACGACGATCCGTTTGGTGTGGGCAATATCCTGTACGGGTTTCAGGGATTCGAGCGCCTGGATTCCATGGCCGTCGATTCACAAGGCAACGTTTGCGTTGCCACCCTGGCCACGGGGGTCATCAGCGCCGTCAGCCCTGTCGGCAAACTGGTGGCGGTTCTACCGATGCCCGAGCCCGACGTCATGGTGACCAACATCTGCTTTGGCGGATCAGATCTGCGCGATACATGGATCACATCGTCCGGACGTGGAATCCTCTACAAAACACGATGGCATTGCCGTGGCTTGCGCCTGCAATACCATTGCTAACGCGCTCAATCCCGTCGCCCGAACGATCACTTTCTATTCCATGATTTGCCATAGAGTCACAGCTTCCACATCCCCATCGAAACTCACTAATCGACCGACCCAGGCTGCACGCTCATCCTGACCCTGTGATAACGCTCAATTCACAGGCAATCCGTTATCACCTAAAAGGGTTATGGATTTTTATACCAGTGCCGAATAGTTTCAGCGTAATAAGGGCTAATTAAGTGCAATAGCTGACCTAACGCTCTATTTTTTAACAGTATTTTTTACATCAATCGAAACTTACTTGTCGCACACACCAATCAGACAACGCAGCCACCGTTCGAGTGGCAGGCAACAAACCTGCTAAGATAACCGAATAGAATGTTTTGAGCGCGCTATGTTGTCGCTTGGAATTAGCGAATCGATAAATCTGTGTCTGTATATTGTAGTGGCGTTGCGTATTGGATATGACAAACGATAGTAACCCGATCGATAACCGGGCTGTACGGTCCTGGGCTCTGTACGACTGGGCAAACTCAGCTTTCGCCACCACCGTCATGGCCGGGTTTTTTCCGCTGTTTTTCAAGCAGTACTGGAGTGGAGACACTGCAGCAACCACCAGTACTTTCTATCTGGGCATAGGAAACTCCATCGCAAGCCTTGTCGTGGTGTTGCTTGCACCGCTACTGGGTGCATTGGCAGATCGCGGGGGCACAAGAAAACGACTACTCGCAGCTTTTGCATCACTTGGGTGTATTACCACCGGTGCGCTGTTTTTTGTCGCTCAAGGTCAGTGGCCACTGGCAATTTTGCTTTACGGTACCGCAGTGGTCGGCTTTGCCGGCGCCAATGTTTTCTATGATGCACTGCTGTTGGCCGTCTCTTCTGAACCACAGCGCCATCGAGTCTCGGCGATGGGTTTCGCACTCGGCTATCTGGGTGGCGGCGTGCTCTTTTCAGTTAACGTGCTGATGACCCTAAAGCCAGGCTGGTTTGGCCTGGCGAGTAGCGCCGAGGGCGTGCGCTGGTCATTTATCAGCGTCAGTATCTGGTGGGGCGTGTTTTCGCTTCCGCTCCTGGTCAATCTGCGTGAACCAAAACCGCTGACAGCAGCGGGTGAGGCATCGATTCAAGCGGCGTTTGCTGCGGTGAGCAACACACTAAGACGCGCCAGATCCTATCAACAGGTCTGGTGGTTTTTATTGGCTTACTGGTTCTACTTCGATGGCGTAGCGACCATTATACGTATGGCCGTAGACTTTGGCCTGTCGATTGGACTGAACTCGGGCAATCTAATTACCGCGCTCTTGATCGTTCAGTTTGTTGGCTTTCCGGCAGCACTCGTGTTCGGTCGCATTGGGGATCGCTACGGCGCGCAAAGAGGTATATGGCTGGCGTTGTGGGGCTACGTCGGCCTGACACTATTTCTCGCATCATTGAACACCACCCTACATGTTTACCTGTTCGCCGTGGGTGTCGGTTTGGTGCAAGGTGGCATCCAGGCGCTGAGCCGCTCACTGTATAGCCAGGTAATACCAGCAGCACATTCGGCGGAATATTTCGGCCTGTACAATATGGTAGGCAAGGCGGCCGCCGTATTCGGCCCGCTGCTGGTTGGACTGACGACTTATCTCACCTCTGACTCAAGACTCGGCATCCTGTCTATTCTGATTCTTTTCTTTGTAGGCATGCTGATGTTTCTAAAGGTATCGGAGTCACCTCGACGGGTACCGCCTGGCATGATGGTGGCTGAATAATGGCTGACAGTGGAGAGATGAGTCCTGGCGTCGCCTATGCAGAGGCGGTACGCGTGTTATCGGTGTTGCCTGTCACTGCCACACGCGAATTTGCGCATTGGGTGGAACAGCCCAGCGCCGTCGATTCACCGATAAAACAACTGGTGCTGGAATTCGACTCCCAACACCACGCGGCCGTTCAGGCTACCGACCATCTACCCGCTCCGCTCAAAGCGGGACTTCGCCGCCTGGTCGATCAATGTGGCAGCAATCGCTGGGGAGAGGTCACGGAAGACTATCTGCTGATGCGACTGGAGATACCGCAGGGCGGTTCGAGCGGAAAATTGCTCCTACTGCATCATAGTGTTGTCCAACAAGCACTAACCGAGCTATTTCCCAAAGCGAACCTGACACCTGCCGAGCACCGTGTCACCATGCAGATCGTCGCTGGCGACAGCCCTAAATCGGCGGCAATAACCGACCAGGTATCCTATGAAACCAAGCGTACGCAATTAAAATCCACCTTGTCGAAAACAGGTGTATCAGGTCAGAAGGAACTCTGCAGCATGCTGATTGCACATCTGGTGCTGCAAATGGGTTCAAATCAAGGGGCGCCCACTCACAGCGGCGAAGATCCCGATAGCTGGCTCAAAGAGTATATCAACCGCTATTTTCCTGCCGGCGTTCGCTACCATGTAAACCACGGCAATAGTGGCCACAGCTATCGCTGCCTGGATTGTGGTGACCCGCAAGGCGACGTAGTCATCTACCTGCACCAACTGGGCGCCATGCACTGTTCAGAATCGATGATTGAAAAAGCGTGCTCCAGCGGCATCAGATTGTTGATTCCTTTGCGCAACGGTGCAGTAGCACCACGTGATCCTGAACTGGGCGTCAGAGAACATATTGAACACGCGCTGGATGGTATTCACTACGCAAGGAAAATTGGCGGGTTGGATAAAGCCACCCTGATGACGGGCACCAGCGGCTGTGCGTACGCGCTACAGTT
>CAZYDV010000327.1:0-6895 GCA_964646405.1 uncultured Granulosicoccaceae bacterium
TGGCGGCTCGCGCTCAAAATCGGAGCGTTCGATGTACATTTCTCGCGTGATCACAAGGTCGCGTGTGCCCAGTTCTTCACGGTTTGGGTGATTCGGCAAGCTGATTACCTCACGATGGTCTTCGGGCAGCGTGGTGATCGTGATCTTCAGCGGATCAAGTACCGCCAGCCGACGCTCCGCGTTGCGATTGAGGTCTTCGCGAACGCTGTTCTCCAGCACGCTCCACTCGATTAGCGCTTCATTCTTGGTGACGCCGATGCGCGAGCAGAAATCGCGAATCGAGGCGGGCGTGAATCCGCGCCGGCGCACGCCGGCAATGGTGGGCATGCGCGGGTCGTCCCAGCCGTCGACATGGCCACCTTCAACGAGTTGAATTAATCGTCGTTTACTTAGAATGCAGTATTCCAGATTGAGCGGACCAAATTCTGTCTGTTCGGGTTTGCTGACCGGATCGACCTGTTCAATTACCCAATTGTACAGCGGGCGATGGTCTTCGAATTCCAGTGTACATAGTGAGTGGGTGATACCTTCAATCGCATCCGACAGGCAGTGGGTGTAGTCGTACAGCGGATAGATATTCCATTTGTCGCCGGTGCGATGATGGCTGGATTTCTTGATTCGGTAGATGGCGGGGTCGCGCATATTGATATTGCTTGATGCCATATCGATTTTGGCTCGCAGTATATGTTCACCCTCGGCGAATTCACCGTTTTTCATGCGTTCCAGCAGATCCAGATTTTCTTCGACGCTGCGATCGCGATAGGGGCTGTCCTTGCCGGGGCTGGTCAGGCTGCCGCGGTACTCGCGTATTTTTTCAGCCGATAGACTATCGACATAGGCGGCTCCCTTTTTGACCAGCCGCACGGCGTAGTCATAGAGCTGATCGAAGTAGTCCGAGGCGTTGCATAGCGTCTTCCACTCGAAGCCAAGCCAGGCGACGTCGCGCTTGATTGCCTCCATGTACTCCTCGCTTTCCTTGTCCGGATTGGTGTCATCAAAACGCAGGTTGGTCCAGCCATCAAAATCGGCCGCCACGCCGAAATTCAGACAAATCGACTTCGCGTGCCCAAGGTGCAGATAGCCATTGGGTTCAGGCGGGAAACGGGTGGCTACCAGCCCCTGATGCTTGCCGGCAGCGACGTCGCGCTCGATCATGGTGCGGATAAAATTGGCCGCTGGCGCTGTAGCTTCTTGGTTCATTCGCGAATATCGGTAGTGACGGGTATGGCCGGGCTGCTGACGGCAAAACAGGTAGAGCCGGGCAGAATCTCAAGGTTATTCAGCTGATGCTAATCGCCCATTATAGGGCACCGGCGAACAAATTCCGTTAGGGCCTGTCGAGCCTATGGTTGATGCAGTCAATATCAATGGCTAACAGCCATGTGTGCCAGTGCCAGTCGACAGGTCAGTCGCCACCGCCAGCGTAGTGACGGTAGTGGGACATGACTTTTTCCACATAGGATTGCGTCTCGGCATAGGGTGGGATGCCCTGGTGTTTTCTGACCGCGCCGGGGCCGGCGTTGTAAGCGGCTAACGCCAGTGATAGATCATTGTCGAACCGGCGCAGCATACGCGCAAGATAGCGTGTGCCCGCGTCGATGTTCTGACTGGCCTCGAAAGGGTTGTCAGCCCCGAGCTCACGCGCCGTGCCTGGCATCAATTGCATCAGGCCCTGCGCGCCAGCACTGGATATCGCCCAGTTGTCGAAACACGACTCAGTCCGAATCAGCGCCTTAACCAGATTCGCATCTATCCCGTTTTTCTGTGCATGGGTGTTAATTAGCGCGCCAAACAGTCGGGCTCGGGCGGCTCGCTCCGCCGCTCGACACGACACCACAGCAGGGGCGCGGCCGCGAATTTCGAGCAAGGTAAATTTTGCACTGTCCTGAGCACGGGGGTTGATGTTCGTGAACCAGACCGTACCATCGGCTTCGCGATAGAGATAAGTGCGCTCAGCGTAAGCCGGTGTGCTAGACGCCTCGATTAGCGTGAGCAACGCAATGCCCTTCAACCACCCCGGGATCAGCCGGTTCAACTCAAGAAAAATGACAAAAACTCCCAATCGGCCCCATCAATGAAGCCGTTGCATGCCGACACCATTGTCGATGCTTGTCAGTCATTGGCAAATCACGCGCCAGAGGTCGTTCTGTTCGAAACCATCGGCTCAACCAATAGCTGGCTGGTCGAACACGGCAAAGCGCATGCAGATTTCACGCTGTGCTGCACTGAACGGCAGACCGCCGGGCGGGGCAGACGCGGAAAAACCTGGCTGACACCGCTAGGCGCCATCACCTTTTCAATCCAGGTGCGCGTGCCGCAGCCCGTGGCGCTGCTTTCCGGCTTTTCGCTGCTGACCGGAGCCTCAGTCTGCCGGGTATTGAGACGCCAGAATCTGGCAGACGTGACGGTCAAGTGGCCGAATGACATTTACCATCAGGGCTCTAAACTGGCTGGAATTCTGATCGAGGTTGGTACTTCGGACAGTCAAAGCACCGTCATCGTGGCAGGTATCGGGATCAACTATCAACAAGGTGATGAGCGACGCGATATCGACCAACCCAGTGTCGATTTACATACCGCCCTGAACGGCGAGCCGCCACAACGATCCGTGCTGATCGGGCAAATCGCCGCCGAAGTGTTCAACAGTGCCTTGGCCTTCGACCGCCAGGCGATGCAGGAACTGGCCGCAACCTGGGCGCAATACGACTACCTGCGCGACCAATCTGTCTCTATTATCGATGGGGCGCAGACCCGCCAGGGCATTGCCCGAGGTATCGATGTGACCGGTCGACTGCAGATCGAGACGCCGAACGGCAGGGTGGCCGTGTCGAGCGGTGAGGTATCGGTTCGCATCGATCGTTAAATGGAACAAATGTAAGTCGCTTTTTGTTTGATGTCATCGGTCAGGTCGACTACACTTACCGGCTGGTGCTGGCGTAGCTCAGTTGGTAGAGCAGCTGATTTGTAATCAGCCGGTCGTAGGTTCGAATCCTATCGCCAGCTCCATTTTATCCCTCCCCCCCATGTCCTTTCTCATTCATCCCTGGGCTGCTGCCCTGTGACAGGTTTTGTTTCGTCTGGCCGAGGTTGGCGTGGACGGTTTTCAATCCTGAATCACCGATGGGCATCGCCTGCCGCGCAGGCGTCTGAGACCAGCCCGCCGCACCCGGTTGGCCGCCACAGAAATAGCCATAGATGTTCCACGCAATTCGCTTATCGAGTGGTGATATTGATACTGCTCACCCTGAGTTCTGGTGCCTACTCCAGCGAGAACCCGGAAGTAGAGTTGTTGCATTGGTGGTCGTCGCCAGGTGAGGTCGCCGCGCTCAATGTTCTGGTGGAAGCCTATCAAGCCAAAGGTGGGCGCTTCTACAATTCTGGAGCGACGGATCAACCGTCGAGCCGTAAACAGGCCATTGAGAGAATTGCAAAGGGTTACCCGGCCACTTTCACACAGTGGAATGCAGGCAAAGAGATCTTTGAGTTTCACGAACTCGGCCTGATCGATCAGATCTCTGACCCGGCGCTTGTCGCTAAATTACGGGCACAACTCGCACCTGCCGTGCTCGAAGCCGTCACGCACGATGGGAAGGTGCTTGCCATCCCGCTGGGTGTGCATAGCGAAAACTGGATGTGGTACGCCAACGAGCGAATTCGAGTCGATACCAGCACACTGTCCGGAGATTGGCAGGGCTTTCTTGAGCAAGGCAGCCGGCTGGCTGCAGAGGAAATTCCATTGCTGGCCGTGGGTGACCAACCGTGGCAGGTGCGTATATTGTTCACCAGTCTGTTTCTGGGTGTATCGCGCGATGCGTATAAGCGCTTCTATCTCTCAACCGATGCCTCTGTCACCGATACCGAGTCATTTCGCGTAACGCTAAAGCTGTTCACCGAGCTTGCGAAATACAGTAGATCATTCGGAGACGGCAACTGGAACAGCCAGGTTGCCGCAGTAGCAGACGGTCAGGCTGGCGCTGTCTTTATGGGAGACTGGGCCAAAGGGGAATTTCAGTCTCTGGGCAAATCAGTGGGTGCCGATGTCGGTTGCGTGATCCCGTCGGCGGCTGATCCAAGTCTTTTGATCGTTATCGACACATTCATTCTTGGCAAGGTCAGCGAGAGCAATGAGCGGCAGGGGCGGGCAATGATGCTGGATGTTGTAGCAAACCATGACACAAATCATCAATACAACTTGCGTAAAGGATCGTTGTCGCCGTATGCCAAACCACCGGTTGCGCAATTGGACGTCTGCAGTGAGCAAGGCTATCAGCTGCTGGATTCCAGCGCTGGTGTGGTACCTCCATACGCATCTTACAAACACGGGGCAACCATGCATGAAGTCGATCAGGAGATCTATCAACTGTGGGTGAACTCCATGAATGCATCAGATGATGAGAAGCTTATCCCCGACAGTATTGAGAAATTCAGAAGTATCTTGCTCGATAAGAAGACGACCCTGAAGAAAAAGAAGGGCAAAGTAAGTAAGTAGCAAGCTACTTATCTTCGCCGCCAAGTCAACTCGCAAGCGGGAAATTGATAAACGCGGTCAAAAGCGGTGGTGCTGGCAAACGCTAGCCGGGCAGTGCCTCTTCCAGTCCTTCCGGCGACGTCTCGAAAGCCGATTGCGCTGGAACCAGCGAATCGGTTGTCTCATTGAGCAGGCATTCCACCGATTGACACTCCACCGATTGACACTCCACCGATTGACACTCCACCGAGTTGACACTTCACTGGGCTGGCATCCCAATCGTTAAACCCCTGCCCGGAGCGTTTTATTCGCACGCCATGTTTCAACAGCTTGTCTGTTGTCTGGTCAGGCTCGAGTTTGGCCGTCTGTCTTGCCGCAGAGGCGACAGGTCTTGAGGGTATACAACCGGTGTGCGTAATTGCCACCACTGTCTGCGAAGCTGCGTCCGCGCAGCGCTAAACATGCATCCCAAGTCTGTGCAAGCGGCCGGCCCCGGGCTTGATCATGGATATGTGTCTTCTTCGAGTTTCGCACCTTTTTGCTACCGGGTGGTCAACTGTTCAATCGGCAATCAGATTGTTTGTGTCAACTTCACATAGTGTATTTAACAAAAACAAGGTAGTGTTGTCGTAGCTGGCGATGTCCGGCGATGCCGGCCGTCAGCGCAATTAACATCTGAAATGCAAGGGGATCCACGATGAATATCGTAATTCTGGGCGCTTCCTACGGCTCTTTGTTATCGACCAAGCTGCTCATGGCGGGTCACGATGTGACACTCGTCTGTCTGCCTCATGAGGCAGAGCTGATCAACCAGCAGGGCACGCAAGTGCGTCTCAAGCTGCGTCATGAAGATGCGCATCGGTCAATTCGTTCGTCGGGTTTGCCCGGCAAACTCGACGCCGTGACACCGCAGCAAGTCGATCTAGCGCGCTATGACCTGGTGGGACTTGCGATGCAGGAGCCACAATATGCCGCCGATGAGGTGCGGTCACTTCTGAAAAAGATCGCCACTGCAGGCCTGCCTTGTCTGTCGATCATGAATATGCCACCGCTGCCGTATCTGCGTCGTATCCCTGCAATCAAGGGTATGAATCTCGATCGCTGCTACCGCGATGCCTCGGTGTGGCAGGCGTTTGATCCAGCCAATGTGACGCTCTGCAGTCCGGATCCACAGGCATTTCGTCCACCAGAGGAAGAACTGAATGTGCTGCACGTGGGCCTGCCAACCAATTTCAAAGCGGCGCGTTTTGAGCGGGATGCGCACCAGGCGATCCTGACTCAACTGGCCGATGACATCGCCGCGCTCAAGCTCGACGGTCACGACGTACCGGTCAAGCTGAAAGTGTACGACAGCCTGTTCGTTCCGATGGCAAAGTGGTCGATGCTGCTGACAGGCAATTATCGTTGTATCGGGCGGGACGATGTGCGGGCGATCCGGGACGCGGTGCATAGCGATCCGGTTGCATCAGCTGAAATCTATGCGTTTGTGGACAAGCTGGTGCAGCAGCTCGGCGGCGCAAGTGGTGACGCGGTGCCGTTCGAGAAATACGCCGCGGCGGCCGGAAGTCTGCTGAAACCCTCTTCGGCGGCGCGGGCCATCGCCGCGGGAGCGGTCAACATCGAGCGGGTCGATCGGCTGGTGCAAGCCATTGCGCTTGAGTTGGGTGCAAAACACGCATCGGTGGATGGCATCGTCTCAACTGTTGATGACCGGCTCAGGATCAATGCCACTGCGCTGGAAGGTGAACCCGCGTAAGCTGACGGTGCTGCGTCCCAACGCGTGGTTCGTGTAATCGCGGGGGCCAGGCGAGCCGCGCGTAGTTTTGGCTGCTGCAGAGGTTTCCTCGCCGGTAATTTGCATGGCGTGTCCCGGCAGCAGATACTGTGGTGATGGCAAAAGACAAGTACGTCGTGGTCGAGGTGAAGGATTCGCCCGGGGAAGAAGATGGCGGTTGCGGTCAGCGCAACGTGGTGTCTGGCGCGCAGCCGTTATCGCGTGAAGAGGCGCAGCAACTATTGTCTCGGCTGCAGGCTGACCATCCGGACAATCACTATTTATTGCGCCCGCTCGCCGATGTGATCAACATGAAGGGCTACATCTGGAGGCGGGCTGCGCGGGAAGCGGCGAAGCGCAGATAGCCGATCTGGCCCGGCTTTATCCCGACCCGCAGCGGCGATGGCTGACATCACCCTGATATGGCGGGACGCCCGCGCGGCGAACTTGCGCCGCCGCGCGTCAGCCAGCCCAGACGGCGGATCCTGCTACAACCGGGTACAGACGAGCTTGTCGGCGCCCTCGGTGATGTTCATAACACCGTTTGAAATTTCCCAGTAATCCAGATCTTCGCCACCGCCACCTTCGTAACGCCAGGACAAGGTGTTGTCGTTGCTGATTGCCCAGGTGCCGCGCCGATTGGAGCCCTCGCC
>CAZYDV010000328.1:0-6878 GCA_964646405.1 uncultured Granulosicoccaceae bacterium
GCAAGATGTTGCCATGGGTTACGGCGGCAGCTCTTCCGACTACATAGAGACCAAGCGCGTCGTGATGGACAAGAACATCGGACCGCTGATCTCCACTGAATTGACTCGCTGTATTCATTGCACGCGTTGTGTACGATTTGGCGAAGAGATAGCCGGTGTCCGCGAGCTGGGAGCAACCGGGCGCGGCGAAAACATGCGCATTGGCACCTATATCGAAAAAAGCGTCGACTCTGAACTGTCCGGCAACGTGATCGATCTGTGCCCGGTGGGCGCATTGACGGCCAAACCATCGCGTTTTTCGGCGCGCTCCTGGGAACTGTCGCAACACGCATCGGTGGCGCCACACGACAGTGTCGGCAGCAACCTGTTTCTGCATGTCGGCAATGGTTCGGTGATGAGAGCGGTGCCGCGCGAGAACGAAGCTATCAACCAGACCTGGCTGTCTGATCGCGATCGATTCAGCTACGAGGGGCTCAACAGCGCAGACCGTGCGACGCAACCGATGGTCCGAACCAATGGTGAACTTCAGGCGGTGAGCTGGGATGTGGCCTTAAAGGCGGCGGCGGATGCCATGCGATCCTGTGTCGATGAGCACGGAGCGGCGCAACTAGGTGGTCTCGCGTCAGCGAGTGCCACCCTCGAAGAGCTCTATCTGATGCAGCAACTGCTGCGCTCGACAGGCTCTGACAATATCGATCATCGCATCGTCCAGACCGATTTCAGTGATCAGCAGCTCGCGCCTGTGATGCCCTGGCTGGGTCAGACGATTGCCGATCTGGAAACGGTCGATTCAGCCTTACTGATCGGCTCCAACATCCGCAAGGAACAACCGCTGGCTGCGCTGCGACTGCGCATGGCGGCGATCAGGGGCGCGAAGGTGAGTTTGATCAACCCGCGCGTCTATGACATGCACTTCGACTGCCTCGAACAACTGGCCGGCGTCGGGCAACGGCAACTCGCTCATGCGGCAGCGGTGGCGCTCGCTGCCGGTGTAGAGCAAGGTTGGGTACGCGAGATCGCCGGTGATCTCGATGTGTCCGATTCGCATCGCGCGATTGCGCAAAGTCTCAGCGACGGCAAAAACGCGACGGTATTGTTGGGTAATTCGGCAGTTATGCACGAGAATTTTTCCGCCTTGCGCGCGCTTGCCAGCGCGATCGCCGAGCGCACCGGTGCAAGATTTGGCTACCTGCCCGAAAGTGGCAACACCGCTGGCGCCTGGCTGGCCGGGTGCGTGCCGCACCGTGGCGTGGCCGGAGTCGCTCGCGAAAATGCCGGGCTTAACGCCGGTCAAATGCTCGCCAGCCCACTCAAGTGCATGGTACTGATGGGCACTGAACCCGGCTTTGAGCACCCCGACAGCGCACAGGCGCAAAAGACACTAAAGACGGTGGATACCAGCATCGTGATCACCAGTCATTTGAGCAAAACGATGCTCGACCACGCTGACATCGTACTGCCGGCAGCCTGTTTTGCCGAGACCGCAGGCACGTTTGTCAATGCCAGCGGCAATTGGCAGATGTTCAACGGCGCGGTGGCACCGCCGGGTGAAGCGCGGCCGGGCTGGAAAATTCTTCGCGTGCTCGGTAACCACCTCGAAACTGAGGGCTTTGATTATCAGAGTGTCGAAGACATCCGCGGCGAACTGAAGAATCACTGCCGTGAACTCGCGCTCGATAATCATCTCTCGATCGACAGTGCACTGTTAGCCGATCGTGCGAGCACAGTTCCAAACGGCTCGCTGATCCGCAACGGCGATCTGCCGGCACTTCGGGCCGACATGCTCGTGCGCCGCGCCGGTGCATTGCAACGATCGGTTGATGCGCGTCAGGGCGTGATCGGTTTGAACGCCGCCGATCTGGAGCGTCTGGGACTGCAGGACGACGCGGTCGTCAACGTTGAGCAGCACGGCCAGACCATGGTGCTCAAGGCGGTGCGAGACGACGGTGTCCCGGCGGGTTCTGCGTGGCTGCCGCTGGGTGGCCAGGATGTGGCAGGCTTCGGTGCGCTCGGTGCGCCGCTTCGCGTGACAGGGAGCTAATCGATGGCCGCCTTTTTCGACAGTTTGCTGTTGGTGATTGTCACCGTTCTGAAAGTGCTGCTGATCATAGTGCCGCTGCTGTTGTGCGTCGCCTATCTCACGTACGCAGAGCGCAAAGTGATCGGCGCGATTCAGGTTCGCAACGGCCCCAACCGGGTTGGCTGGAATGGCTTGTTGCAACCCATCGCCGATGTCCTGAAGCTGTTGACCAAAGAAGTCATCGTCCCGACCAACTCGCATCGATTTTTGTTCATGATCGCGCCGATCCTGTCGCTCGCGCCCGCGTTTGCGGCGTGGGCGGTCATTCCGTTTAACGACACGGCAGTATTGGCGGATGTCAACGCGGGCCTGCTCTATGTGCTGGCGCTGACGTCACTTGGCGTCTATGGCGTAATCGTTGCCGGCTGGGCGTCCAATTCAAAATACGCGTTTCTAGGTGCCATGCGCTCGGCCGCACAGATTGTCGCCTACGAAATCGCGATGGGCTTTGCGTTGGTCGGCGTGTTGATGGTCAGTGGCAGCCTCAATCTTGGCGATATCGTGCGTGCGCAAGAGGGCAATATTTTCCATTGGTTCTGGCTGCCGTTGTTGCCGTTATTTCTGGTTTATTTTATCTCGGGCGTGGCCGAAACCAATCGCGCACCATTCGATGTAGCTGAAGGTGAGTCTGAAATTGTCGCCGGCTTTCACGTCGACTACTCGGGAATGGCGTTCGCGCTGTTTTTTCTGGCCGAATACGCCAACATGATCATGATTGCTGCACTGACCAGCGTGTTGTTTCTTGGTGGCTGGTTGTCGCCCGTCGGTTTTCTACCCGACAGCATGATCTGGTTTTTTCTTAAAACGGCTTTGATGCTGTTTTTCTTTCTGTGGTTTCGCGCCACGTTTCCCCGCTATCGCTACGATCAGATTATGCGCCTGGGCTGGAAGGTTTTCATTCCGGTGACCATCGTATGGATCACGGTGGAGGCGGTCGCCATCTTGTTGGAAATCGAACCCTGGTTCGCATTGCGGGCAGCCTGATATGACTGGAAACGTTAAAAGCTACATCAAGAGCTTCATGCTGCTTGAATTGCTCAAGGGCATGAAGGTGACGGGGCGCTACCTGTTTGCCAACAAGATAACCATTCAGTATCCGGAAGAGAAAACGCCTCAATCGCCAAGATTTCGTGGATTGCATGCACTGCGTCGCTATCCCAATGGCGAAGAGCGTTGCATCGCCTGCAAACTGTGCGAAGCGGTGTGTCCGGCGCTGGCGATCACGATCGAATCCGAAGAACGAGACGATTCCACCAGGCGAACCACCCGCTACGACATCGATCTTTTCAAGTGTATCTTCTGCGGATTTTGCGAGGAGGCCTGTCCGGTCGATTCGATCGTCGAGACCCGCATCTTCGAGTATCACTTTGAAAACCGTGGCGAGCAGATCATGACTAAAGACAAGCTGCTGGCCATCGGCGACAAATTCGAGGCGCAGATTGCCGCCGACCGCGCGGCCGACGCGCCGTATCGCTGAGGGGTCGGGCATGGAATTCAAGGTATTTCTATTCTGGGTTGTGTCACTGATTCTGGTCGGTGCAGCGGTGGGCGTTATAACGACTCGCAACCCGGTTCAGGCGGCACTTTTTCTGGTGCTCGCGTTTTTCAACAGTGCGATCATCTGGATGTTGATGGAGGCGGAATTCCTCTCCATCACGCTGGTGCTGGTGTACGTCGGTGCAGTGATGGTGTTGTTTCTGTTTGTCGTCATGATGCTCGACATCAACATGTCGCCGTTGCGAGAGGGCTTCACCCGCTACCTGCCACTGGGCGGGCTGGTCGCCGCGTTGATTGTCGGCGAGATGGTGCTGTTGATCAGTAATAAATGGTTTTCCTCAGACAACTTCCCGGTTCCCACACCCAGGCCTGCTGAATACAGCAATACAGAGGAACTGGGGATCGCGATGTACACCGATTATCTGCTGCAGTTCGAAATTGCCGCGGTTATCCTGCTGGTGGCGATCATCGCCGCCATCGCACTGACGATGCGACGACGGCCTGATACCAAGTATCAACGGCCGGCTGAACAAGTGCAGGTTCGTAAAGAGGATCGACTGCGAATCGTCAGTATGGACTCGGGCAATCAGGAGTCGAAATGATACCGCTCTCGCACTATCTCACGCTTGGCGCGGTGCTGTTCGGCCTGAGCGTGGCAGGCATTTTTCTGAATCGCAAAAACATCATTATTATTCTGATGTCGATCGAGCTGATGCTGCTCGCCGTGAACATGAACTTCGTGGCGTTCTCATACTTTACCGGTGACACGGCCGGGCAGGTATTCGTGTTCTTTATTCTCACGGTCGCCGCTGCCGAAGCGGCGATCGGCCTGGCCATTCTGGTTGTGCTGTTCAGAAATCGGGGCACGATCAATGTGTCCGATCTCGACGACCTGAAGGGGTAAAGATGAAACTCCTGTACATACTGACGCCGCTGGCGCCTTTGGCGGGCGCTATCGCCTGTGGTTTCTTTGGGCGTAAGCTGGGTCGCACCAACTCGCATCGAATTGCCATCGCCGGCGTTGGCCTGGCGTTTCTGTTTTCGTTGATTGCGCTGATGCACCAGCTCGGCGATGACGCCAAAGTATTCAACGAGACCATCTATACCTGGATGGTCTCCGGCGGCATCAAATTCGAAGTGGGGTTTCTGGTTGATCGCCTGACCGTGGTGATGATGACTGTGGTCACGAGCGTGTCGCTGATGGTGCACATCTACACCATCGGTTACATGCATGATGATCCCGGCTATCAACGCTTCTTCAGCTACATCTCGCTCTTCACCTTCGCCATGCTGATGCTGGTGATGGCAAATAATTTCATGCAGCTGTTTTTTGGTTGGGAAGCGGTCGGCCTGGTGTCCTATCTGCTGATCGGTTTCTGGTACAAGAAACCCACGGCCATTTTTGCGAATTTGAAGGCCTTTCTGGTCAACCGGGTGGGCGATTTCGGCTTTCTGCTCGGCATTGCTGCGGTGCTGATGTACATGGGCAGCCTCAACTATACCGAGGTCTTTGCCGCGGCACCCGGCGTTGCCGGTCAGTCCATGGAAGTGATTCCAGGTGTCGCCTGGTCCGTCATGACGGTAACCTGTATTTGTCTGTTTATCGGTGCCATGGGCAAGTCAGCGCAAATTCCGTTGCACGTCTGGCTACCCGATTCTATGGAAGGACCGACACCGATCTCTGCACTGATCCACGCGGCAACGATGGTGACGGCCGGTATCTTCATGGTCGCTCGCATGTCGCCGCTGTTCGAGTTGTCCGAAACGGCGCTGAGCTTCGTGTTAATCATTGGCTCGCTGACCGCATTGCTGATGGGGTTGATCGGCATTGTGCAGAACGACATCAAGCGCGTGGTCGCGTATTCCACATTGTCGCAACTGGGTTATATGACAGTTGCGCTCGGTGCATCTGCCTACGGTGCGGCGATCTTTCACCTGATGACCCACGCGTTTTTCAAGGCGCTGCTGTTTCTGGCAGCCGGCAGTGTGATCATCGCATTGCACCACGAGCAGGATATTCGCAAGATGGGCGGGCTGAAAAAGTACATGCCGATCACCTATTGGACTTCGCTGATCGGTACGCTTGCACTGATCGGCTTTCCCGGATTCTCCGGCTTTTTTTCCAAGGACGCGATTATCGAGGCGGTGCATCACTCGCAAATCACAGGCGCGTCTTTCGCCTACCTGTGTGTGCTGCTGGGCGTGTTCATCACTGCCTACTACAGTTTTCGAATGTTCTTCCTGGTGTTTCACGGTGAGACGCGCATGGACGAACACACGCGCGAGCATTGCCACGAGACACCAAAAGTCGTCACGGTGCCGCTTATTCTGTTGGCGATTCCCTCAGTCATACTCGGCGCGATGACGATCGGCCCCATGCTGTTTGGCGGCTTTTTTGGCGATGCGATACAAGTCGCACCGGAGCACGATGTGCTGGCTGAACTGGGCGCCGGATACCATGGCGCGTTCCAGTTTGTGCTGCACGGATTTGCCACACCGGCGCTCTATCTGGCGCTGGCAGGTGCTGTGGCTGCCTGGTACATCCACTTGCAGAAACCCGGCATCGCCACCTGGTTTGCCGAGAAGTTCTCCGTCGTGCATCGTGTACTCGACAACAAGTACGGATTCGATACCTTCAACGAAAAAGTGTTTGCCGGTGGCGCGCGCGAGGTGGCTGACAGGCTCTGGAAAATTGGCGACGTCAAGTTGATCGACGGTGTCATGGTCAATGGTACCGCCAACAGCATCGGTCTGATTTCAACGATTATTCGGACGTTGCAAACGGGCTACCTCTTTCACTATGCGTTTGCAATGATCGTTGGATTGCTGGCGTTGTTGTCCGTTTTTATCTTTAGCGCTTAGAACGACACTGACGATGCCAATCTTAAGCATAATAATCTGGTTGACGATCCTGGGCGGATTCGCCGTGATGTTTACGGGCGAAGAGCGTTGTCGGGGCGTATCCCTTTTTGTCGCAGTGGCGGCTTTTCTGGCCAGCCTGCGGCTATATATGGGTTTTGACAACAGCAGCGCCGATATGCAGTTTGTTCAAAGCGTGCCGTGGTTGCCGGCGTTTGACATTAACTATTCACTCGGCATCGACGGCATCGCGCTGCCGTTGATCATGCTCACCACGTTTATCAACATTATTGTGGTGATATCAGCCTGGCGCGTCATCGAAGACAACCTGCCTTTGTATCTGGCGTCGTTTCAGATCATGACTGGTCTGATGGTCGGCGTGTTTGCCGCCACCGATGCAATACTGTTCTACATATTCTTTGAGGCCACCTTGTTGCCGATG
>CAZYDV010000329.1:0-6878 GCA_964646405.1 uncultured Granulosicoccaceae bacterium
GCAACGCATCGGCCGACTGCTCCGGTCGATTCCAGTAGCCTTTCATCACGTTGGGGCCACGCACCAGTACTTCGCCGGCCTGCCCGGTGGGAAGCTCATGGCCGCTGTCGTCGACGATGCGAATTTCAACGTAGGGCTGCGGCCGTCCAGCGGACGACAGCACCGCCTCGCGCGGCGGGTGGCGATGACTGGGACCATCAAGGGTACAGACCACCGGCCCGCATTCCGACATGCCAAAGCCCTGACAGAAATCCACCCCGGGAAAGGCCGCCATGGCGCGCTGCAGGAGCGCGAGCGGCATGGGTGCAGCACCATATGACAGCAGCCGAATCGATGACAGATCGAAGCGATCAAAGTCTGGATGATCAAGCAGCATCGAGAACATGGTCGGCACAAACTGCGAGGTATGGGCGCGGTGGCGCTCGACCAGTTGCAGCCACAACAGTGGCTCGAACGCCGGCATCAGTATGGTGTGGGCCCCCAGCATGGCGCCACTGAATACGCGCGCACCGGCGGCGGCGTGAAACATTGGCCCCGCCAGCAGATGTGTCTCGCCGCTGCGAAAGCCATAAGTGCCAATCACGCCCAGGCCGTTTGTCCACAGATTCTGGTGCGACATCATGGCACCTTTGGGCAGGCCGGTGGTGCCGCCGGTATAGAAGATGATCACCGTGTCGTTACCGTCCGGCTGATACTGCGACTGCACTGCAGTGCCCTGTGCCTCGGCCAGCAGCGATTCGTAGCTGCTGGCACCCTCGACAGCACCGCCATCGCTTGCGTGAATCACGCGCTCGATCGAGTCACATCGCCGGGCGGCCTGCAGCGCGGCATCGATGTGGGTGTCATCGGCGATCAGCAGACGCGGCGCGCTGTCGTGCAGACAAGCGATCAGCTCAGGCTCAGATAAGCGGTAGTTGACCGGCACCAGAATCGCGCCGAGCAGCGACGGCGCGAAATAACACTCGACCAGTTGGTGCGAATTGAGCCCCAGCCAGGCAACGCGGTCGCCGGCTTGAATTCCATGCGCCTGCAACGCTGCGGCCAACGACTCAATCCGCAGTTTGTGTTGCCGCCACGTGAAGGAGTGCTCGCCACACGAGAGCGCAGATCGATCGGGCCACAGGCTGGCGGCACGCGCGACGCTGTCGAAAAGCTGAATCATCGGCAACGATTGCCTTGCGACGATCTGCATCGGTGCGGCGATGCCGCGAAATCAGATTGCAAGCTGTGTCTCCTCCATTGGATAACCACGGGTCAGGCATGATGTCGCGAATCACGCGCTGGCATTGTATCACCGTGGTGGATGATGCACGCCTGGAGCGAGCCTGTCGTGATGCCAAACCATGAGCGTTGCGTATTTCCCCCATCCTCCCATATCTGCCAGAATAATGAATTGTTTTGAGCGGGCCCTGGAACCGACACCCTGATGAATCACCTGTCAATCGCCCTGTCGCTACTGCTGTTGCTGCCCACGCTGGCGCTGGGCAAACCGGCGACCCGCATCAGCTATGACGGCACCCGCGAAGGCTTCGAGACCTTCGTCCAGGACACCGGCCTCGACTGGCCAACCCCCGACACGATGGCGTTTTTCAGCGCGCGCGACGATGCGCAAATTCGCTACGCCCACTGGCGAGCCGCCGATCCACAGGCGCGTGCCGGCGTGGTGGTGTTTTTCAGTGGCCGCACCGAGTACATCGAAAAGAACATTTATACATTTGCCGACCTGCAATTGCAGAACTATGACGTCTGGACGCTTGACTGGCGCGGCCAGGGGCTATCGCAGCGGGCGATCCCCCAGTATCCGGACCGCGGTCACATTGATGACTTCGATACCTTTGTCGCGGACGCAGCGCAGTTCATTGGTGAGGTTGTGCAACTGGATCGGCTCGATGGCGTACCCAAAATCCTGATGGCCCATTCAATGGGCGGTGCGATCGGCACACTGTATCTGCAGGCGCACCCCGGACAATTCGATCGGGCGGTATTCTCGGCGCCGATGCATGGCCTGGGGGTCAACAATGCGCTGGTGCGCTCCGTGTTTTCAACCAAGTCAGCCAACAGTTGCGCCACCACCCTGATCGGTGATTGCCCGTGGGAGTCGAATTTCAAAACCACATTCGATCCCTGCGATTTCTCACGGCCCGCCAGCAAGACTATGTTTAAGAGCATGAGGCGCGCTCATATCTACTCACACGATCTGGACAAACTGCGCGAGCAGTTCTGTCTTGTCGAGGCTGAGCGACTCGGTGGCCCGGCGCCCGCCAACCTCGGTCTTGGCAAACCGACCGCCGGCTGGATGACGCAGGCCTTCGCGGCGATAAAAAAAATGTTCACGCGGGCAAGCCAGCTCAGTACCCCACTGCTGATTATCGGCGGCGCCGAGGACGACATCGTTAGCAATGACTCACAACAGAAGTTTTGCGACGCCGCGGCTCCGTTTTGCTGCCGACTCGAAACCCCTGGCGCGAGCCACGAGCTGCTGATCGAGATCGAACCGATCCGCAAGGACTTCATGGCAAGTTTCTACCGTTTCGTTGCGAGCGATCAAACGGCACCCGAATGGTGTGCCAGCCACAGTGGATAGGCCGATATGCTGAGCGAGCCGGTATTTATTGTGGTGATGGGCGTCAGCGGTTGCGGCAAATCCACCATCGGACAAGGCATTGCCGAACGTTTATCGGCCACGTTCAAGGATGGCGATGAGCTGCACCCACAGGCCAATATCGAGCGTATGTCGGCCGGTATCGCCCTAACGGACGATGATCGCTGGCCATGGCTCGATGCGATCGTCGCCTTTGCACACAGACATACAGAGCAGGATCAATCTATCGTCATCGCCTGTTCTGCGCTGAAATCCAGCTATCGCCAACGGCTGGCAGCCGGTAGTGCGCGAACCTGTTTTGTCTATCTGAAAGGCTCGCACCGGTTGATCAGCGATCGCCAGTCAAGCCGCGGGGGGCACTTCATGCCCGCGTCGCTGATCGACAGCCAGTTTGCAACCCTGGAATCACCCGAGGCAGAACCAAACGTTGTGACCGTGGATATCGAACAACCTGTTGCCGCTGTTATCGAGCACGCGAAAACACAGCTCCAGGCGCTGATTGGCAGCAAAGCCTGAACACACGATGAATCAGTTGGCTTGCAATACGCCCGCCTCGATCAATTGCGCCTGCGTCGGTATCCACATGTCTTGTGGGCCGGCGCGAAAAACTGACTCGACAAACGCCGCACTAGCACCGCGCCGGAGTAAATAGGCGCGATCCTTTTCCAGCTCCTCGGCCACGTTGATTGTCTCCACGCGATTGGGCTCATCGATACCGTAACGATGAAAACCCAGTTGCGCATCGACAGCCATGGTGCGCCGCGCGCCCGCCATGAACACCAGCGTGCAGGCTGACAAACACCGCGCATCGATATGGGTGTCGAGTGCATGCCGTTCGATCAGTATGGCCAGTGCCCGGGCACCAAAAACCAGCCCGCCAAGACTATCCAGATTGACTTGTTGAATGTCGTGAGGTGCGGTGAGTAATTCCTCGAGCGCGCTGTGCATCTGCCAGCTCAACGGACCACTCAACGTGACAACCGTGCCATCGGCCTGCAGCGGCAACTGCAATGGTACGACCGCAGGGGCCACGGCCATCGGTGCGCGGGCAGCAATGGCATCGAGCCACTGCAGGATCGCAAGCGTGATGGCAATTACCATGACCCCATAACTGCACCACAGCAACACCATGCCGCCGCCGCTACGCAGGTGCGCATCGACTGCGCGCCAGTTGCCGACCAACTGCCAGATCAAAATAACAGCACTGGCCACCAGCCACGGCGCGGTGGCAACCGCAGGCACGGCGGGTTGAATCAGCCCGATCAACACACGCAAGCCGAGCACCGACACCAGCAACGTGATCAACAGATCGTGCCGGCCCTGCCAGTGACCCAGCACAATTGCCTTGAGGGATGGGCTAGCCATCGGTCCAGACTACCGCGCCTGGCTGCAGAAGCAAAGTGGCGGTGGTGCGCTACTGTGCGGAGATGAGATCGTCGAGAATTCTCATGAAATTAGAGCGAAACGCGCGCCGGTACAGCACCATGGAGATCAGTATCGTCGCCGTAATAAAAAGCCACGGATTCAGAAACCAGGCAATCGCGGCCATCGCGAAAAAATAGGCGTTCAAGCCGGTGGTGAAGTGTTTGGCGCCCACTGTGTGCAGATGCGCGACCTTATCGGCGTATCGCTCCAGTTGCGCGGTATCTGCATGTGCATCTGCCTGTGCCAGGCGATCGGGTGCCGCACCCAGCATAATCATCACATAGTTGAACAGCCGGTAGCTCCAGGCGAACTTAAAAAAGGCGAAGGTAAAGATGAATACCACCAGCAGCACTTTGATTTCCCAGGCCGCACGCGAGGTCTGTGCCGCAAACGGCAACTCGCGCAACAGCTCGACGGCCTGATCGGAAGCGCCAAGCCCGGCCATTAGCGCGCCGATAACCAGGATGGATGTCGAGGCAAAAAACAACACGCCGTACTGCAGCGAGTTCTGAATCAATGCATCAACCATCTTGGTCTCGCGACTGACCATGTTCAGCATCCACTGATGACGAAAAACGCGCATCTTGTGGCTGATGGTGTGTTGGGTCAGCGGCGAGCTGTTGATGATCCAGGTATGAATCATCCAGGCGATAAGAAAAAAGACCAGTGCACACAGATCAATGATCGTGAACCCCAGACTGTTGAGCAATGCGGTGATTCGAGCGTCCTCGCCATGGTGTCCCCACCAGCATAGCAGCTGGTGATGACATCGCTGTTACCAGTCGGTGACTGGCCGCCTGGTGAGGCTCATCGTTTAGCCACTTTAGCGGACCAAAGGTTAGCGCGGATACGCCAGTCCATCAGGCGAAAAGAGGTAACAGCGTTGGGGTGGAATCGCGATGTCGATCTGGTCGCCCACGGCCAGCGACTCGGCACCAGAGCGCTCGACGACAAAGTTATCGACGCCGCCGCACTGGCCATAAACGTAGGTGATACCGCCGAGTTGTTCGAGCACTTCAACCTGCATGCGAAAGCCCTGCCCGCCATCGGCGTGCTTGAGATCCTCGGGCCGCACGCCGAGCGTCACTGCACTGCCGGACGCACTGTTCGAGGTATCGAACGGCAGCGTCAGTTCGGTGCCATCGGAAAATCGCACCGCCGACTGATCGGCCGATGGCGTTACCAGCGTCGCTGCCAAAAAGTTCATTCGTGGTGAACCGATGAAACCGGCTACAAACAGATTGGCGGGGTGGTGATACAGCTCGAGCGGGCTGCCGACCTGCTCGACCTTGCCGGCTCTGAGCACGACGATTTTATCGGCCATGGTCATCGCCTCGACCTGATCGTGGGTCACGTAGATCATGGTGCTGTCGAGCTGGCTGTGCAGTCGCGCGATCTGCAATCGCATTTCCACCCGCAGCTCGGCATCGAGATTGGACAGGGGTTCGTCAAACAAAAACACCCGCGGGTCGCGCACAATGGCGCGGCCGATGGCGACGCGCTGACGCTGCCCGCCTGAGAGATTACGCGGCTTGCGGGTCAGCAGCTCTGACAATTGCAGGGTCTTCGCGGCGGCCTCGACCTTCTCGCGAATGACGGCTTTATCGACACCGTTCATGCGCAGACCAAAGCCCATGTTTTCCTCGACCGTCATGTGCGGGTACAGCGCGTAGGACTGAAATACCATGGCGATGCCGCGATCCACAGCCGCCATGTGGGTGACGTCGTTATCGCCGATATGAATACTGCCCTCGGTCAGTGTTTCGAGCCCTGCGATCAGCCGCAGCAGCGTCGACTTGCCACAGCCCGATGGCCCGACAAAGACCACGAATTCGCCGTGTTCGAGTTGCAGATCGACGCCGTGAATGACCGTGGTATCACCAAACCGCTTGACCGCTTGATTGAGTTCGACAGTTGCCATGTTTGCGATTACGCCCGCGAGAGTTGGGAATTCAGCGTCGTGCCACAGGTGACAGGCGCATGGAGATTTCGGCAGTGGCATTGATCAGCCACTGACGCCACAGCGCTACGCGTTCGGATTCGGTGCGAAATGTGGGCGCCGTAATACTGATCGCCGCGACAGGTGCGCCCGTGTTGTCAACGATAGCGGCCGCCACGCAGCGGATACCGGCAAAGTGTTCTTCGTTGTCGTCTGCATAGCCCTGCGCCTTGATGGTGGCCAGTTCAGCCAGCAGTTGCTCTGTTTGCGTGATGGTGTTGGGTGTGAATACGGCAAACTGGATGCGGCTGATGATATCGCGCTGCTCCTGTTCGGAACAACCAGCCAGCAATACCTTGCCAGCGCCAGTACAGTACACTGGCACCTTATTGCCGATACTCATCGACATGCGCACATTATTGGTGCTCTCGACACTGTCGATGTAGACCGCGTGGGTATCCGCCAGCACCGACAACTGCACGGTCTCATCGCTCAGGCGGGCCAGTTTTTCAAGTTGATCGCTGGCAAGCGTCCGCAGATCGGAGCGCGCCCACACTCGATTGGCGAGTTCGAGCACGCGAAAGCCTGCATTGTAGGTCAGGCTGCGATCATCGAACTGCACCAGCCGCTCGGCGAAGATCGGGTCGTCCTTGAGCACGCCGCCGATGTCGTTGACGCCCGGCACATCGTCGGCGGTGATCACCGCCACCACGCCGGGCGCCCGGCGGACTGGATCGAGATCCATCGACCGAATGCGGGCGTGCGGGCGGGTGCTGACGCCGATCGCCGCGTGCAGCGTTCCTCTGGGCTCCGGGATGTCGTCCGTGTAGCGGGCTTCACCGCTGACGTGCAGGTCGGCGCTCTCGTGTGGCTGCGAGGTCCCGACGCGGCCCTGAATGGTTGTCTCTCCCA
>CAZYDV010000330.1:0-6859 GCA_964646405.1 uncultured Granulosicoccaceae bacterium
CGGCGAGGGTACCCACGCCGTGCTGCCGCCCTGCTTTAGATGCTGGATTTTGTTCTTGATCATGGCTGCCATTTCATCGGGCATGGCCCACATGCCCTTGCCAATCTGGGCGCGTCCCTGCAGCCCGCAGGCGAGCCCAACATCGACATTGCTGTCCTCGTAGGCCATCAGCCACGGGGCCTGTTTGATTTCTGTTTTTGGCAACATCGGACCGGCTTCCATACTGGTGTGGATGTCGTCGCCAGTGCGATCGAGAAAGCCGGTGTTGATGAATGCGACTCGCTCGCTGGCGGCGTTGATGCAGTTTTTCAGGTTGACCGTGGTGCGACGCTCCTCGTCCATAATGCCCATTTTCAAAGTATTGCGTTCGAGCTTCAGCGCATCTTCCACGCGGCCGAATAGTTCACTGGCCAGCGCTACTTCCTCGGAGCCGTGCATTTTGGGTTTGACAATGTAGACCGAGCCGCTGCGACTGTTGATCATGTCGTGGCTCGCGCCAAGATTGTGCTTGGTGCACAGCGAAGTGAACATGGCATCGAGCAGAGTCTCAGGGACTGGCTGGTCGTTCATCAACACAGCGTCAATTTCAAGCTGTGTGCCGACATTGCGAACCAGCAGCACGCTGCGTCCGTGCAAGGTCAGATCGCTGCCATCAGGCGCGTGGTAATGGCGATCCTTGTTCAACCTGCGATCTATCGTGACGCCACCTTTGTTGAATTCGTGGTGCAGCGAGCCGTTCATCAGCCCCAGCCAGTTGCGATAGACCGTGACTTTATCTTCTACATCCACTGACGCGACCGAGTCCTCGCAATCCATGATCGTCGTGACGGCTGCCTCCAGTTCGATATCGCAGATGCCGGCGTGGTCGCGCTTGCCGATCGGGTGGTCGGCGTTGAATTTGATCTCCGCATGCAGGCCGTTCTTGCCTAGTAGCACAGACGTTGGGCTTGACGCATCGCCCTGATAACCCTTGAACTGTGAGGTATCCAGTAGTGAGATGGTCTCACCGGTTCCGCTGTGTGCGGTGAGGGCGGCGTCGCTGATCTGGTAGCTGAGCATGTGATGATGTGAGCCATGCTCAAGCGGAAAGTGGCGGTCCAGAAAGTCGCGAGCGTACTTTACAACTTCTTCACCGCGCAGCGGGTTATAGCCAGAGCCCCGCTCGCGTCCGTCAGATTCGGGCAGCACGTCAGTGCCATAGAGCGCGTCGTAGAGGCTACCCCACCGTGCATTCGCGGCGTTCAGTGCGAAGCGGGCATTGTCCATTGGCACGACCAGCTGTGGCCCCGCGATGTTGGCGATTTCCGCATCGACATTCTGCGTTGCCGCCGTGACCTGCGCTACTACCTTTTCCAGATAGCCAATCGACTGCAAAAATGATTTATACGCGGCCGGATCAAAGTCTCCGGGATTGTCTCGGTGCCACTGATCGATCTGGCTTTGCAGCTCGTCACGTCGCGCCAGGTGAGATTTTATTTGCGGAGTGAAATCGCGCAAAATTTCTGCCAGTGCGGTCCAGAATTCATCTGATGCCACGCCGGTGCCGGGGCTTATTTCGTTGACGAGCAAGTCGTGCAGCGGTTTGGCTATTTTGAGATCACCGTGGGAGATGTATTCGTATTTGCTCATACCAGTGAGGATTCCAGCAGAAAAGGGATTCGGGTAGTTCGATTCGGGTATCGGCGCAGTAAACCCACGCCTTTTAGAAGGTGCATGGCAAACACCGGATGCCAGCAACTCATAGGAGTATAGCTTGTGTCAGAGTGGCGAACGTTCGGGCCGGCGACCTATCCGGTTGCGTTCATTTCGTCGCTGTCGAGCGTTGTGGTAATTTACCGGAAATTTCGCGGATGAACGCAATGGCACAGTACGTCTACACAATGAATCGGGTGAGCAAGGTCGTTCCACCCAAGCGTCGGATTCTGGAGAACATTTCGCTGTCGTTTTTCCCCGGCGCCAAGATCGGCGTACTCGGTCTGAACGGGGCTGGTAAATCGACGCTGCTCAAGATCATGGCCGGTCTCGATACCGAGATTGACGGTGAGGCGCGGCCAATGCCCGATATCAAAGTCGGATACCTGGCGCAGGAGCCAGAGCTTTCACCGGAAGCGACGGTTCGTGAATCGGTCGAAGAGGGTTTGTCGGAAGTTCGCGATGTGCAACAGCGTCTGGATGCAGTCTACGCGGCTTATGCCGAGCCGGACGCCGATTTTGATGCGCTCGCCGCAGAGCAGGCAAAGCTCGAGGCGGTACTGCAGGCCAGCGACGGACATGATCTGGAACGCCAACTGGAGGTGGCGTCAGATGCGTTGCGACTGCCCCCGTGGGATGCGATAGTTAAAAATCTCTCGGGCGGTGAAAAGCGTCGTGTCGCACTGTGCCGGCTGTTGATCAGCTCGCCCGATATGCTCTTGCTCGACGAACCAACCAACCATCTCGATGCCGATTCTGTCGGCTGGCTGGAGCGTTTCCTACACGATTTTGACGGCACCGTGGTGGCGATCACCCACGATCGCTATTTCCTCGACAATGTCGCGGGCTGGATTCTCGAACTCGACCGCGGCCGAGGTATCCCGTTCGAGGGTAACTACTCCGCATGGCTTGAAACCAAGGCCGAGCGACTCGACCAGGAGTCGAAACAGGAAAGTGCGCATCAAAAGGCGATGAAGGCAGAACTCGAATGGGTGCGCAAGGGGGCACGTGCTCGCCAGTCGAAGTCGAAGGCCAGACTCGCACGGTTTGAGGAGATGCAGTCACGAGAATTTCAAAAGCGCAGTGAAACCAACGAAATCTACATTCCCGCCGGCGCGCGGCTGGGTGAGAAAGTCATCGATTTTAAAAGTGTCAGCAAGGGGTTCGATGATCGGCTGCTGATCGATGATCTGTCGTTCTCAGTACCACAGGGCGCAATCGTCGGCGTGATCGGGGGTAATGGTGCGGGCAAGTCGACGTTGTTTCGAATGATCATGGGTGCGGAGCAACCTGACAGCGGCGAGATCGAAATTGGCGAGAGTGTGGAGGTAGCATGCGTCGATCAAAGCCGCCAGGATCTGGACGGTTCGAAGACAGTCTGGGAAATCGTATCCGATGGCCAGGATCAAATCGTCATCGGCAATTACGAGGTGGCCTCCAGAGCCTATCTGGGGCGATTTAATTTCAAGGGCGGTGATCAGCAGAAGAAGGTTGGCGATCTCTCGGGTGGGGAGCGCGGGCGGCTGCATCTGGCGCTGACTCTGAAGCAGGGTGCGAATGTACTGTTGCTGGACGAACCTTCGAATGATCTGGATGTCGAGACGCTGCGCGCGTTGGAAGAGGCCTTACTCGATTTCCCGGGCTCTGCCGTTGTCATCTCGCACGATCGGTGGTTTCTCGATCGAGTCGCAACTCACATCCTCGCCTACGAGGACAATTCGCACGTCGAGTTTTTCGCCGGTAACTACACCGAATATGAAGAGGACAGAAAAACCAGGCTCGGCGAGCAGGGTAGCCAGCCCAAACGCACGCGTTACAAAAAACTGGCCTGATCGAGCCGCCGGCCAGCCATCTGACGTTCAGTCGATGGCCTCGCCGGTGAGTGACCAGAAAAACCTTCTGTCCCCGGTCTACTATCTTGTCGTTGGTGTTTCAGGAGTTGGGGGAGGCGCATTTGGTAAATATGCCCGCTAAGTGTGCTGCGTCCATCCGTGATCTATGTCTCAGTATGGCTTGTCTAACAATGCTGTAAGAATTGCAGGGTGTACGTGCATTTCGCCCATCGGCATCAAAGGAATGTAATTCAAGCAGATAAGGCTGAAATGTCGATTCAGTCTAGCTCTACACAGATTTCCATTACGATTGTTTAAGGTGACTCGCCCGAGTGCCTATTTGATAATTTTTAACAATCCAGTACAGACCGGCTGCACTAGCCAGTGCATCGCAAGCCAGCTGCATCCACAACATTCTGTGTATTGCAATCCCCATCGTAACCGTACCGCCACGCTCTGACGCCGGCACTGAAACCATGGTGACACCGACATTATGATCTTAGGAAGAATTTTAAGCCGAGCCGCTGTACCGGGCACTGTCCTGGCGCTGCTCGTGTGGGCCGCACTCACGCCGCAGCTCTCGCAGGCTCAGACCCGACCCACTTGTGCCACTGCCGCCTCTGATCTCGACCGGGATGGTTGGGGATTTGAGAATGGCCGGACCTGTCAGGTGGTTCGCGGCGAGACGATCGGCGCCGGTTCTGTTCGGCCCATCTGTAGTGTCGACGCGCATGACAACGGCGGTGGCTGGGGGTTTGAGAACGGGCGGGCCTGTCTGTGGCCGGTGTCAGCTGCCGGTCAGAGCACTGCACAGTCAGGTGGTACCCGACCTGCCTGCACGGCTGCAGCGGTGAACAACGGCGACGGATTTGGCTGGGAGAATAACCAATCCTGTCGCTGGACCTCGGCGACGCTGACGGCCGCGCAAACAGGTGCCGATCGGCACCTGTGCTCCGCCGATGCCTTCGATAATGGCGGCGGCTTTGGCTGGGAGAACAATCGGTCGTGCCGCTGGGCACAGGGCGCAGCAGCGCCGGCGCCAGCCACGGGGGCCGATCGCCCGCTGTGCTCGGCCGATGCGTTCGACAATGGCGATGGCTTTGGCTGGGAGAACAATCAGTCTTGCCGCTGGGCACAGGGCACAGCGCCGGCATCGACATCGACTGGCGGTAGCCACCCGGTCTGTTCGACACAGGCCCTCGACAACGGCGATGGATTCGGCTGGGAGGACGGTCACTCGTGCCGCTTTGCGTCCAGCGGCAACACACCGGCGGCACCGCTGGTTCTATTCGACGATGATGGCGTGCGCCAGTGTTCGGCAAACGCGTTAGACAGCGGCAACGGCTGGGGATTCGAGTATGGTCAGTCCTGTCGCTGGGGAGACGTCAGGCCTGCAGCGGGTGGCAATACTGATCCCGACGGCGAAGCACCGCCACCGGTGTCGGCCGCCGCACCGGGCTATGTCAACGGCACGCCCATTTGCCTGACTGATTCTAGCGATGGCAACAACGACGGCTACGGGTACGAGAATGATCGGACCTGCCGCGTGGTCGAGGACGTCACCGCGACGGCTGACCGTCCACTGTTGAATACCCGCTGGTGCCAGCCCTGGGCTGAGATCGCCTATGGTGATTACGTCTTGCAAAACAACACCTGGAACGACAGCGAGGTGTATAGCGACAACTGGTCACAGTGCATCGAACTGGGTGGCGGTCGCGGCAACTACATCGCCAAGTGGGACTACAACTGGCTTGGGCGATATGAGGGTAACGAGTATTCAGTCAAAAGCTATCCGCAGGTTTATTACGGTCGCAAGACACGAAACTCGCAGTCGGGCACCGTCGCCGATCTAGGGCTGCCGGCCAACGTTAACCGGCTGCCACGATTTCGCGTTCACTACAAATACTCGGAGACCGGTAGCACCGAACGCAATGTGGCATTGGAGTCCTTTTTTCATACCAGTTGCGAGGCCGAGGAGTGGAACAAACACTTTGAACTCATGGTCTGGGTCAACAGCCCGGTCACCAGAACGCCGGGCACTCAGGTGACTGAGGCCACGATCGACGGTAAGGATTGGCTGGTCTATGTGAACCCGTCGCTCGGTTGGGGGTATGTCGCCTTCGTCGAAAAGACACCGTCATATCAGGGGTCGCTGGACTGGAATGCGTTCGTCGACTGGACGCGTTTTCAAGGACCGTCCCACGGCATCTGGTCGATCGGCAACACCTGCATGGGGGCGATTGAAATCGGCACGGAAACTTTCTGGGGCAGTGGCACCTTCACGCTGGAAGACTTTCGCGTGGTTCGATATTAGCGATTGAGCCACCTCGATTTTTGGTCCCTAAGGGTCGCCCAAGGCGGCCCTTTTTTGTTTTCGGAGCCTTTCATTCACTGGCTGGCTGCCTGGAAACCGGTTTCACAAGCAAATGGAAGGTCGCATTGGCGAAGACTCCCAAACTTCATCTCTAGAACATCAAATTTCACATAATCATGCGTGCATTCAGTTGCATACATGAGGTATAACAAGTCGGAAAGGTTGTTCCGGGCACAAGTGAAGTACTTTTTGTTGCAAAGACAACCGCAACAGATTGCGTTTGCGATCAACCCGCCAGAAGCGGGTGTCTGTCCATCGCGAAGCAGTTTTCGGGAGATGAGAATAATGCAATATTTAATGGGTGAAATCTGGTTCGCCGTGTTGGTCGCTGGCCTGATCGGGCTGTTCCTCGGCTGGTTGCTGACGCGCTACTTTCGCGGCCGTCGAATCGACAATATGGAACGGCGTTACGCCGGTGAGTTGGACAGCAGGGAGCAGCGTATTCGGCGCCTGGAGGCCGACTTGAGCAGTAGTCGCGAAGCCGCCGTAACCAATCGAATGACTGGCAAATCTGACTACCGTGTCAGCCGGCTGGACATGCGCAACGAGAGCGCCTCGCTGACGGTCAAACAGCCGGCCAGAGTGGGCGCAGAGAACTCCCCGACCGGAGCTGATCGCAAGCGCCGCTCGAACGAACCAGTGGCGGAAGCCACCGATCTTGACTCGACGCTTGAAGTGCGCGAGCGAGCGGCAAGGCGACGGATCGAAGATGAGTCCAGACAGAAAGAGCGGAACTTCCGACGTCTGAATGAGCGCGAGGAACAGCTTCGACGCCAGCACGAGCAAAAGCTCGAGGCGGCCACTTCGGACAACGAAAAACTTCGCCGGGAGTTCGACGAATTCCGCGCTGCCCAGAAGAACCGGGACCGCGCCAACGACGAAAAGCAGACTGAGTACCAGACACTGCTGCAAAAGAAAAATCACCAGGTTGATCAGCTGCAGCGCAAGGTCCGTGAACTCC
>CAZYDV010000331.1:0-6820 GCA_964646405.1 uncultured Granulosicoccaceae bacterium
ATGCACGTACCGTGCGCGGCTCGACCATGGTTGAAAAGAACAAAGAATATGTGCAGGCCGCCAGAGTGATTGGCATTGGCCCGGTGACTATTCTATTGCGGCACATATTGCCCAATGTGATGGGGCCGGTGCTGGTTATCGCCACCATTCATCTGGCGCTGGCGGTGATAACCGAGGCCACGCTGTCGTTTCTGGGTGTCGGTGTACCGCCGACCACGCCGTCACTCGGCACATTGATTCGCATCGGCAATGATTATCTCTTTTCCGGTGAATGGTGGATTACGATTTTTCCCGGCATCGCACTGGTGTTGCTGATACTGGCCGTCAACCTGCTGGGCGACTGGCTGCGCGATGCACTGAATCCACGGTTACGATGATGACGGCGCTACTGGACATAAAAGATTTGCGCGTCGAATTTCCGAGCCGGCGCGGTCATGTGGTGGCGATCGAGAATCTGACCCTGCAATTGTCGGCGGGTGAAATACTCGGGGTGGTGGGTGAGTCCGGCGCCGGCAAGTCGACAATTGGCAACGCGGTGATCGGTCTGCTGGAACCACCGGGTGAAATGACTGCCGGGCAAATCATGTTGCAGGGCGAACGGCTGGATGCAAAATCTGCCGCCGAACTGCGCGCGATTCGCGGTAATCGCATCGGTATGATATTTCAGGATCCACTGACCTCGCTCGATCCGTTACAGACGGTCGAGCACCAGTTGACCAACACCATGCAGCAGCATTTAAATTTGAATGACCGGGAGGCGCGTGAGCAGGCGATCTCGCTGATCGAGCAAGTCGGGATACCGGAGCCCGCGACCCGGATCATGCAGTATCCGCATCAGTTTTCCGGTGGTATGCGACAGCGTGTGGTGATCGCATTGGCACTGTGTGCAAACCCCGACGTGATCATCGCCGACGAACCGACGACCGCACTCGATGTCTCGGTGCAGGCGCAGATTCTGGAACTGATGAAAGACCTGTGTCGTCAGCGCAATGTCGGCATGATACTGATCACTCACGACATGGGCGTAATCGCCGAGACCGCCGATCGCGTGGCAGTGATGTATCGCGGTCGCGTGGTCGAGACCGGCACCACCGCGCAAATTATCGGTGCGCCGCAACATGATTACACGCGCAGCCTGATCTCCGCAGTGCCGCGACCGGACAGGCGTATCGATCGGTTTCCGCTGGTCACCTACATTGAGGACGCTGGTCAGCGGACCGAGGCACTCGATCTAAATACCCACTGGCTTGGTCAGGCGCGCGATTTTGGCAGCGATCAGGACGTGTTGCTGAAAGTGGAAAACCTCGGCATGCGATTCACCACCCGACACGCGTTTTTCAAACGAGACCGGATTTATCTGGATGCGGTGAAGGATTTATCGCTCGAGATTCGCACCGGCGAAGTGTTTGGCCTGGTGGGGGAGAGTGGCTCGGGTAAATCGACCGTGGCCCGTTTAATCACCGGTATCTACCGACCGACCAGTGGCCGCATACACTTTGCTGATGCCGAGCTGACCGCACTGAAATCGCGCGCTGAAGCAGCACCGTGGCGGCGTCAGATGCAGATGATTTTTCAGGATCCGTTTTCGTCACTGAATGGCCGCATGCGGGTGAAAGATATCATTGCCGAGCCGATTCGATTTCACAAGCTCGCGGCCAATCGCGCCGAGCTACAGCGCATCGTCAACGACTTGCTGGATGTGGTTGGACTGGGCGCCCAGGCAGCGATTCGATTCCCGCACGAATTCTCTGGCGGTCAGCGTCAGCGCATCTCTATCGCGAGGGCACTGGCTACGCGCCCGCGATTTCTGATCTGCGATGAGCCGACCTCGGCGCTGGATGTATCGATTCAGGCGCAGATACTCAATTTGTTGAAGGATCTGCAACAGGAACTGGGACTGACGATGCTGTTTATCAGTCACGACTTACCGGTGATTCGGCAGATGTGCGATCGGGTGGGTGTTATGCGCCACGGGCAATTGCGTGAAGTGGCAGAGACCGAGTCACTGTTTCAGAATCCCGCGAATGAGTACACGCAGCATTTGCTGGATCTGATGCCACGGCTGGATGGGTTGATTGAGCAGGGGGCAAGCTGAGTATCCTCGCTGACGCGTCGGGTTACCAACGTCCCGCACATCAGGTGGCACCACCACATCCCGAAGCCCGTGCCGGAAGCCCGCAGCGTGAGCAAGGCTCAATCAAGTCGCGGACTCTAACGTATTCGGCTACCACGAACGTTCGCGTATCGGGTTGGCACCATCATAGACATTGGCAGACCAGCCTCGCTAACGCGTCGGGTTACCCACACCGCGCACAACACGCACATCAGGTAACACCACCACACCCTGAAGCCCGTGCAGGAAGCCCGCAGCGTGAGCAAGGCTCAATCAACTCGCAGACTCTAACGTATTCGGCTACCACGAACATTCGCGTATCGGGTCGGCACCATCATAGACATTGGCAGACCAGCCTCGCTAACGCTTCGGGTTACCCACACCACGCACAACACGCACATCAGGTAACACCACCACACCCTGAAGCCCGTGCAGGAAGCCCGCAGCGTGAGCAAGGCTCAATCAACTCGCAGACGCTAACCTATTCGGCTACCACAAACGTTCGCGTATCGGGTCGGCATTCTCGCCAACACTGGCAGACCAGCCTCGCTAACGCGTCGGGTTACCATCCTTGCACGTGGCTCGAGCGGCTATTTTTGCGCTACTGATCAAACCCAACAGTATCGACCAGTTTCGTCGCGGTGGTTCGATGTTTTGCGACTTCGGCCAGCGGCAGTGTGTCGTGTTTGAAATCACCCCACGATTCGACCAGTGCTGATCGGGCGACTTCGGGGTTGACGGGATACTCGTGGTTTTGCTCGGCGTACATGCGCTGGGCGGTGTTGTCGGCGAGGTATTCCATAAGCTTGATGGCGTTGTCTTTGTTGGGGGCTGAGGCGGTCAGTGACATGCCGCTGATATTCATGTGCGTGCCATTGTCTGCCTGGTTCGGGAAGACGATGATGACGGCGTCGGCCCAGGCAGACTGCTCTTCGTCTGTCATCATGTTGCCCATGTAGTAGCTGTTGATGACGGCGACGTCGCACTCGCCCTGACTGATCGCCTTGACCTGTGCACGGTCGTTGCCCTGGGGTTTGCGAGCCAGATTGCGCTTTACGCCGCCCAGCCATTCAGCGGTTGCCGCCTCGCCGTGGTGGGCGATCTGCGCCGCGATCAGGGCGATCATATAGCCGTGCTTGCCACTGCGAGTGCAGACGCGGCCCTTCATGCCGGGGCCTGCAAGATCTTCGTAACTCTGTATCTCGCCGTCGGCGACGCGCTCTTTTGAGGCGACGATGATACGCGCACGGGTGGTCAGGCCGAACCAGTGGCCATTTGGATCTCTAAACTCGGCCGGAATGCGCGATTCGAGCACGTTGTTCTGCACGGGCTGGGTAAGTTCGCCTGATACGGCGGAATCCAGACGGCCGATATCGACGGTAAATATGAGGTCGGCCGGACTATTGCGGCCCTCGCGCTTGAGGCGTTCGACCAGGCCTTTTTTGGCGAAGACCGTGTTGACTTTGATGCCCGTCTGTTTGGTGAAGGCGTCGAACATCGGCTTGATTAGAAACGGCTGTCTATAGGAGTAGACGTTGACTTCTTCTTTCGCCGCCCCGATGAGCGGTGTGAGCAGCGACAGGCCGAGCAGTAGAAGCAGGGGTTTCTTGATCATCACAGTGGCGTTGTTGGTTGTGAAACAGAAGTGTATTGCGAATCATTATCATTTGCAACCACTCTTGATGAATGCCAGTTCGCCTGGGCGCAGAGGCCGTGCATCGTTGTAGTGTCTCGGCAAAGGCCCCATAATTTACGCACCTCCAGCCGACACGTGTTGTCGGAAATCTTTTAGCATCCCCGACGAGCAATCCATTGCTGACGCGACTTTTCTCATCTGGCCGCCGCAGTTTCTCCAGCCTCTCCGAGCAGGAGATTCTGGCGCTGGCGATATCCTCTGAAGAGGACGACGCGCGGATTTATCGAGCCTACGCCGATGGTCTGCGCGCCGACTATCCAGCCTCTGCGGAGGTTTTCGAGCGCATGGCTGACGAAGAGGATTCTCACCGCCAGGCGCTGATCGATCAGCATCAGGCGCGCTTTGGCGATCGCATTCCACTGATTCGTCGCGAACACGTGCGCGGCTACTACGAGCGCAAGCCCGACTGGCTGATGCGGCCGCTGAATCTGGAGAAGACGCGCGAACAGGCCGAGCAGATGGAGCGCCAGGCCGAGCGTTTCTACACGGTGGCCGCCGCGCGAACCTCAGATGCCGATACGCGCCGGCTGCTTGGCGATCTGGCGCATGCCGAATCCGGTCACCAGGCAGAGGCTGCGAGGCTGGAACAGGAACTGGTGCCGGAGGGAGTCAGAGAAGCGGAGGAGCACAAGGAGAATCGCCAATTCATTCTCACCTATGTGCAACCGGGTCTGGCCGGGCTGATGGACGGGTCGATTTCCACGCTGGCCCCAATTTTTGCCGCCGCCTTTGCCACCGGAGATACCTGGCAGACTTTTCTGGTCGGCCTCTCTGCATCGGTGGGCGCGGGCATATCGATGGGTTTTACCGAGGCGGCCCATGACGACGGTGTGCTGTCTGGTCGCGGATCGCCCATCAAGCGCGGGCTGGCCTCGGGCATTATGACGACCCTCGGCGGTCTTGGCCACGCGCTGCCGTATCTGATCCCCGATTTCAAGATCGCCACTACGGTTGCGATTGCACTGGTCTTTGTTGAGCTGTGGGTGATCACGTGGATACAGCATCGTTTTATGGAGACCCCCTGGGGCAGAGCTGCGTTTCAGGTGGTATTGGGTGGTGCGCTGGTGTTTGCCGCGGGCATCCTGATAGGCCACGCCTGATCGATGTCTGGCTGGCCGCGCAATCGACCGCCAGACGATCTCGAGCCTGAAACCGATCACGCGCGCTGGCGTGACAGTGACCGCGCTGCCGGTTTCGAGATCGACCATCGTTTTTCGCGATTCAGCCAGATAGACGATATGTTCAGTCGCGCGTTCTGCGATCCCTCGATCGCAAGTGATGACACGCGCGGCTTTTTCGACAGCTATCGCATGCAGGCAGCTCCCCGTCGTGGCGAGGGCTTTGCACAACGCGATTTCGCGCTGCGCAATGCCGCGTGGTCGGTATCGGACATGGTCTCGGCCCGACGCAATGCCGCTGGCAAACGAGAGGGGTTTACCGCACCGATCGAAATCGACACGCCTATTGTCGAGGATCAACTGCCGATTCAGGACCGACGAGCCTTCACCGATGAACTCAAGGGTATCGCGCGACTTTTTGGGGCAAGTCTGGTTGGCATCGCCGAACACGATACGCGCTGGGTCTACCGCGCGCGTGTCGATATTCGCGATTTCTCAGAAACAGAAAACCCATTGCCGGATGACATCAGCCACGTGATTGTGCTGGGCCACGCTATGGATGCTGATCTTGTAGACACCTATCCATCGGCATTGGCGGGCGCCTCGACCGGGCTGGAGTACAGTCATGAGGCGGCGATTTCAATTCAACTGGCAAGCTACATCCGCAATCTGGGGTATCAGGCGATACCGTCGATGAATGATACCGGGCTCGTCATTCCGCTCGCCATCAAGGCGGGGCTGGGCGAGTACGGTCGCAATCAGATGCTGCTGACGCCGGAATTTGGCCCGCGATTGCGATTTTCGAAAATCTACACATCGCTGCCACTTATGGCCGACCAACCGCGCATTTCAGGCATTGCCGCCTACTGCAAAGCGTGTACAAAGTGCGCGGCTGCGTGCCCACCCAAGGCCTTGCCGTTTGGTGAAGCCACGGCACAACCACTCAACCGCTCGAACATCAGCGGTGTAAGAAAATGGACCGCCGATTGTGAAAAGTGCTTTGGCTACTGGGCAAAACTAAAATCCGATTGCGCCATCTGTATGCGGGTTTGTCCGTTCAATCGCGACTATCGAAAACCATTGTCGCGGCTGTGGCGCGCGCTGGCCCTGTCGCGCTTTCGAAAGCTGGCACTGTGGTGGGACAAAAGGCATCCTACGGGGGAGCGGGTTCGGGCCGGGCAGTGGTGGAGCAACATCGCGAACCAAAAAAAGGAGGCATAGTGTCGGATCAATCTCTGTTTCAGGATGTGATTCGCAGGCGTCGCAGCGTGCGCAAATTCGAATCGGGTAAATCAGTTTCTCGCGAAGTGCTGCAGCGTATTGTCGACTGTGGTCGCTGGGCACCGTCAGGCGCCAACGCGCAGTGCTTTGATTTTATCGTCGTCGATGATCCGTCAGTGCGCGAGGCGGTGATGGAGGTTTTTTTACGCCAGGCACAGCGGCTGGTTGATCACGCCAAAGGGTTTCCGGCGGTCAAGAAAACCTATATGGCCAACACGGTGGCAATCGTCATCGTGTTGGGCGATCCACGCTGGAAAGTCTGTTTTCCGCAGGCGACAAGTGCGGCATTCGATGACGAGTATCGCGATAATAACGAGGCAATTTTCCTGTGCTCGCTGGGTGCCGCTATTCAGAATATTCAACTGGGCGTAGCAGCCGAGGGCCTGACCTCGGCCTGGTTATCGGGTGGTGGCGAAGACACCACCAATATCGAATTGTCCGCGCTGCTGGGTTATCCGAACTGGATGCGCGCCTACGGTACGGTGCCGATCGGTTATCCATCGGAGAGTCAGGATCGGCGGTATCGTCGGCCGCTCGATCAATGCCTGCACTGGAACGGGTTTCAGGCCGAACAGTATAGACGCCATGAGCCCGTAGACTTTTATGAATCCA
>CAZYDV010000332.1:0-6819 GCA_964646405.1 uncultured Granulosicoccaceae bacterium
TACGGCCGCGATGCCCAACAGAATGAGCGGATCCGGCGCATACCGTGCCCACCGTGTCCCGCCGCCGGCCGGCAGGCAATGAGCAAACTTTTGCCGCAGGGTTCGACGTAGCGAGCGCCAGCGATACGGGAGCTTGGCGAGGTTCGTGTCTAGCCACAGTGTCGCCTCGCGCCAGACGCGATGCACACGGTGAAACACTCGGCGTCTTTTGTCGGGTACGGGCACCAGAGGCTCGGTGGATAGTTGAGTCGGCAGAAAACACTAAACGTGCGAGCACCAGAGGTGTTTTCGCGGTCTTCTATCAAATGCTAGCGGTGCTGAGTATTCGACGGTTGAGCCATTAATCGCCATTTCCAGACCTGGTTCAACGGGATTGGGCAATCCGGGGAAAGTGCGTGCAGTTATGTTGGGTCAGGTCTGGCCCGGCCGCATCGAGAATAAATTGAGATCGGAGTTTCTATTTTGTGATTGGGGTGATGTTGTGCCCATCCGGAGTGGTGTTGTCCAGCGGCACGATGTCGAATTCGACCAGATCGCTCCAGTAGGCAATCCATTGCTCGAACAAAGATGGATCGTCGGTTTTCATTAGCTGGTAGCAAACTTCGCGTTCGCTGCTTAACCAGGAATCAACGTAGAGCAATCCCGCGGGCAGCATGCGCCCGCGGGAGGCGAATCGATCGTAGACTGCCTGCATGGCATCCGGGCGGAAGCGCTCGATCACCATGTAGGTTCGCATATCGATTACATCGTGGCGCCGATCTGCCAGGGGATAAACTCGTGGTCGCCCAGTCCATGTGTTTCACTGAGTGTGCGCTCGCCGGAGGCGATCTTCAGCATCGTGTCAAAAATCTCCTTGCCGACTTCTTCTATCGTCGCACCATCGGTGACGATGCGTCCGGCATTGATGTCCATATCGTCGTCCATGCGCTCAAACATTTCGGTATTGGTGGCTATCTTGATGCTCGGTGAAGGTTTGCAACCGTAAGTTGATCCACGCCCGGTGGTGAAGGCAACAATATTACTGCCACCGGCTACCTCGCCAGTGATCGAGGCCGGGTCGTAGCCCGGGCTGTCCATGAACACAAAACCTTTGCGATCCACTTGCTCGCCATACAGGTAGACGCCGTTCAGGTTTGTAGTGCCACCTTTGGCGACTGCGCCCAGTGATTTTTCCAGAATAGTAGTCAGCCCGCCGAGTTTGTTGCCCGGTGACGGGTTGTTGTCCATCGAGCCACCGTTGCGGCCGACGTAGTCTTCCCACCACAAGATTCTATCGATCAGTTTTTTGCCAGTTGCCTCATCGATAGCGCGTCGTGTCAGCAGGTGTTCGGCGCCGTAGATCTCCGGTGTTTCTGCCAGCACCGCGGTGCCGCCATTTTTAACCAGCAGATCAACAGCATAGCCCAGTGCGGGATTGGCGGTGATGCCGGACCACGCGTCAGAGCCGCCGCATTGCAGCGCCAGCATAAGATCAGACGCCGGGCAGGTTTCGCGTTTGATATTGTTGGCATCGTCCAACATCTCCTTTACGCGTGCAACACCGGCGGCCACGGTTTTGCGATGCCCGCCGACGGATTGTATGTTCATGGTTCGAAACAACAGGCCACGCTGCATTTTATAGTTATCGACCAGTGCGCTGATCTGGTTTGCCTCGCAGCCAAGACCGACCAGCAGTACCCCGGCAATGTTGGGGTGCATGGCATAGCCCCACAGCACGCGCTGCAGATTCTCATAGCCTTCGCCATGATCGGCCATGCCACAACCGGTGCTGTGGGCCAGCGCCACGACACCGTCGATATTCGGATACTGCGCCATGATGTCGGGCGTGAACGCATCGGCGATGTGCGTTACGACCGTGGCAGAGCAATTGACGCTCGACAGTACGGCAATGTAGTTGCGCGTACCCACGCGGCCATCAGCGCGTTTTATACCCTGAAAAGTGGCGCGCTCGCTCTCGGGCAGGATGTCGACCGCTGTGGTATCGACGCTGAAATCGTAGTTGTGGTCGGTGCCGCGAAATTCCAGATTGTGCGTGTGTATGTGCGCACCCTGTTTGATGTCGCCATTTGCGTAGCCGATTATTTGCGCATACTTCATGACCTTGTCGCCGTTGGCCATATCGGTAAGTGCCAGTTTGTGGCCACTGGGAATGTCTTCTGTCGGTGTGACGCCATCGACTGACTCACCGGCTTTCAGGTCGCGCAGTGCTACACCGACGTTGTCCTTGTCAGATAGCACGACGTATCCAACATTCTGATTGGGTTTCTTCGCGAAAGTGATTGGCGTTACGTTGTCATCGGTTGCCATGGTGTTCTCTTTGAGTGACTGGCCCGCGAGGGACCCGGGAATGCATTAGATTAAGTAGTCTTCGATGTAGTAGTGAACGATCTCTTCCAGGTTGGCCTCAATTGGCAGACCCAGCGCCCGCGCCCGGCTGCCATCGATCGCCTTCGGCCAGCTGCCAACGATGCGAGAGATATTTTCATCGTGCTTGACGATATGCCGGCCGAGATTGCGGCCATCACTGGCATTGTGCACGGCATTCATCAAATCCTGCACGGTTACGTTTAGTGCGGGCAGTCCCACGGCGCGTTCGCTGCCGAGTGCCGTGGCCGGCAATTCCGCCAGGCGGATCATGCCGTCGACAATACTGCGATAGCCCAACACCGCCATCGGCATCGCCGGATCCACTGGAATCACGCAATCCTCTCCATTGAGCGGTTCACGGAATAGTCCGCTGACAAAGCTCGATGCCGCCTTATTGGGTTTGCCCGGGCGAATGATCACTGTCGGCAGGCGTGCGGTACGGCCATCCAGAAAGCCCTTGCGGCTGTAGTCGTTGATCAGCAATTCGCCAATGGTCTTGGTGGTGCCGTAGGTGGTGGTGGCAGTTTGCTTGGTGTGATCGTCGATGGTGTCCGGCATGTTATCGCCGCCAAACGCGGCCAGTGAACTGGTGAAGACCACCCGCGCCTGATTGCCCTGCTGGCGAATGCAATCGAAAAGGTGCCGGGTTCCATCCAGATTCACGCGCAGCGCCAGATCGAAATCCTGCTCGCCGTGGCTGCTGACGATCGACGCGAGATGGAACACCAGATCGGTTGTCTGATCGAAAAGCGACTGGACAAATCGGTCATCGGTGATGTCACCGGCGACAAATTCACAAGCGGGATTGTCCTGCAGGCCGGGATGCCAGCTTGCTGGCCTGGCAATATCACTCAGCACGATTTGCTTGATTGATGTGGCCGCTTGATCATCCAGTGCCACAGTACCTCGCTGCAACAACGCGGCTGCGAGACGCTGGCCCAGAAATCCGCCACCACCGGTTATCAATATTCTCAATGGATGATATCCGGCTAGTGATTATGTCGTGGCAGGGTGTCGGTCACGCAGTGAAAGGACTCGGCCAGTTCGATGCAGGCGCCATGCGCCAGTTGTCCTACCGTGTTGCGGTGAATGTTCTGCCATGGGGTCTGGTCGGCCGGGTAGTCGGTTTTGGCGTTGGCGCGTCGTGCCTCAAGCTCGGCATCGTCGATCAGCATATCAACGCTGCGATTGTTCATATCGATGCGAACGATATCGTTGGTTAGCAGCAGTGACAGCCCGCCGCCGACGGCCGACTCTGGTGAGGCGTTCAGGATCGATGGACTGGCCGAGGTGCCCGACTGGCGTCCATCGCCAATACAGGGTAATTCAGTGATGCCAGCTTTGATCAACGCATCGGGTGGCTGCATGTTGACGACCTCGGCGCCACCGGGCCAGCCGACCGGACCGGCGCCACGGATCACGAGAACGCAGTTCTCATCGATGTTCAGCGCCGGATCGTTGAGCCGATCGTGATAATCCTCGGACCCTTCGAACACGATAGCGCGTCCCTCGAACACGCCCTCGCTGCCGGGTTTGCTCAGAAACTGCTTGCGAAAACCTTCGCTGATGACACTGGTTTTCAGCACGGCGGAATCAAACAGGTTGCCAGACATCACCAGAAACCCTGCGTTTTCGCGCATCGGTTGCGCGTAGGGCTTGATCACGCGCGCATCACTGCCGGTGGCAGCGGTGCAGTTATCGCCCATCGATCGCCCATTGACGGTGGTCGCATCGGCGTGCAGCCTGCCGGCGCGCATCAACTCGCCCAGTACTGCCTGTACGCCACCGGCGCGGTGAAACGATTCACCCAGATACTCGCCGGCGGGCTGCATATTGACGATCAGCGGGATGTCGTAGCCGTGCGTCTCCCAATCCTGAATGGACAGCGGAACGTCCATGCACTTGGCGATAGCATTGATATGGACGGGTGCGTTGGTGGAGCCGCCAATGGCAGAGTTCAGCGCGATGGTGTTCTCGAATGCCTCTCGAGTCATGATCTTTGCCGGTGTCAGGTCCTCTTCGACCATCTCGACGATCCGCTTGCCGGTCTCGTAGGCGATCTGCAGTCGTTCGCGGTAGGGGGCGGGAATGGCGGCGCAACCGGGCAGCGACATACCCAGCCCTTCAGCCAGTGCGTTCATGGTCGAGGCGGTGCCCATGGTGTTGCAGTGGCCGGGCGAGGGTGCGGATGATGCGGCGATCTCCATGAATTCCTCGTAGTCGATCTCGCCCGCCGCCAGGCGCAACCGCGACTCCCAGACAATGGTCCCGGAGCCGGCCAGCTTGCCCTTGTACCAGCCATCGAGCATCGGTCCGCCGGACAGCACGATGGCCGGCAGATTGGTGGTCGCCGCGGCCATCAGGCAGGCTGGAGTGGTTTTATCGCAGCCGGTGGTCAGCACCACGCCGTCCAGCGGATAGCCGTGCAGAATCTCTACCAGCCCCAGATAGGCGAGGTTGCGATCGATCGCGGCGGTTGGCCGCCGGCCGGTTTCCTGAATCGGGTGTACGGGGAACTCAATCGCAATACCGCCGGCCTCGCGGATGCCCTCGCGCACGCGTTTGGCGTTTTCGAGGTGGGCGCGGTTGCATGGGGACAGGTCGCTGCCGGTCTGTGCGATGCCGATGATCGGCTTGCCGGACTGCAGCTCCTGGCGCGTCAGCCCGTAGTTCAGGTAGCGCTCGACGTACAACGCGGTCATCGACGGATTCGAGTCGTTGTCGAACCAGGCCTGACTGCGGCGGTTAAATTTGGTTTTCTCGGCGCTCAAGCAGGTTTCCTCGACGGTTGCGCGTGGCGTCGATTATAAGCCCAGCCAGTGCCACGACCAATGATTTGGCGTTTTGTGCAGAACGTTAATCTGATAGATTGCCTGCGATCGGCCGGATTGTGCGATTGCAGCACAGCGTCCGGCCACGACCAACAGGTGAATGTCGCGAAACCATGATAGCCAATCCGATACGCTGGCCAGACGGCGCGCAATGCGCCTGCGCCATCACCTTCGACATGGACGCCGACTCACTGATTCACATTGCGCGTCCAGCGGATGCGCACGATCGACTCTACCCAGTCAGCATGGGCCGCTATGGACCGACCGTAGCGGTGCCACGGATTCTGGACACCTATCGCCGCTTTGGGATCAAACAGTCATTCTTCATTCCCGGCTGGTGTCTGGAACAATATCCGCAGACCGTCGAGCAAATACTGGCCGATGGTCACGAGATAGGTCACCACGGCTATCTGCACGAGGACCCGATCGAGACGCGCGACCAGCAGCGCCAGTGGTTTGAGCGTGCACTGGAATCGCATCAACACATCGTTGGGCGCAAGCCGATCGGTTATCGCGCGCCGGTTTACAACATCAATCAAACGGTTGTCGACTTGCTGATCGAACACGGCTTTGCTTACGACAGCTCAATGATGGCCGACGACATCCCCTATGTGCTGAAGACCGCCGCGGGTGAACTCAACGAGATGCCGGTGCACTGGGGCACCGACGACTGGCCACCCTTCGCCCACTACGATGAAATCGGCTACATGATGCCGGTGCGTGGTCCGTCGGCCGGTTTGCAGGGGTTCTGGGAAGAGTTCGATGCGATGTACGAGGCCGGCGGTTTTTTTATGCTGATCGTGCACCCGTTTCTAACTGGCCGGCTGGCGCGCTGGCGGCTGGTCGAGCAGTGGCTGGAGTCAACCCTGCGCGACAAAAACGTCTGGTTCGCACCACTGGCCGAGATCTCGGCGCATCTGGATGCGATGCGTAAAAACGGCTACCAGGCGCGGGTCGATCAACTGCCATACTACAGCGGCCCGGTGTCCGCCTGATCACCGGCACACTGCCAACTGCTAACTCAAGGAGCACCAACTTGCTGACAGATACCGATCGCCATTTTTTGCGGCTGGCGTACGAAGAGGCGCTGGGTGGTTATGAAGAGGGTGGCTGTCCGATCGGCTCGGTCATTGCCCGCGGCGATACGCTGGTCGCCAGTGGTCGCAATCAGCGCGTGCAAAAGGGCGATCCAATTGCACACGGCGAGATGGATGCCCTGCGCAAGGCCGGCCGTCAGAAGTCCTATCGCGATACCACGCTGTATACCTCGCTAAGCCCGTGCATGATGTGCTCTGGCACCATAGTTCAGTTTGGCATTCCGCGCGTGGTAGTGGGCGAGAATACGACGTTCGGTGGCAACGAAGATTTTCTGCGCGAGCGCGGCGTCGAAGTGATCGTTGCAGACGATCCTGACTGCATCGCGCTAATGGAAAAATTCATTCGTGAAAAACCTGAACTCTGGGCTGAAGACATTGCCGAGGATTGAAGCCATCACGGCCAGCAATGCCGTTAAGTCGCATCGACCAGGCAACAGAGTCGGGTCCAACTGATGCCTTCGCACAGCGTAATGCAACAGGCGGCGCTTTCGGTCGCCGCGCGTCGACGCATTCAAGGGTGGCTG
>CAZYDV010000333.1:0-6781 GCA_964646405.1 uncultured Granulosicoccaceae bacterium
CGGGTTGCGGTGCGGGCTCAGGCTCGGGTTGCGGTGCGGGCTCAGGCTCGGGTTGAGGCGCGGGCGCAGGGTCGGGTTGCGGTGCGGGCGCAGGCTCGGGTTGTGGCGCGGGCTCAGGCTCGGGTTGCGGTGCGGGCTCCGGTTGAGGCTCTGGTTCTGGAGTAACCGGTGCGCTGTCTGCCGTTTGACGGATACAGTGCAGACGATGCAGATCAGTCGTGTACAGGTGGGCGACGTTGTTCTCGGCGCCCATCGGAAAATCAACGGCATTGAAGTGTTGTTGCTCTGCCAGTGTGAGCGTGAGTGCGCGCTCTGATGTGAACCAGGTTGCGGTTTCGACGCCGCCATCGGCGTGCTCTGCGATCAGTTGTCCGTCTGCCATGAACAAATAGTCGCCTGCTGAGGCGAGTACGAAAAATTCGTCTTCCTGTGCCAGGCGAATCTCGGTATCACACTGCCAGGTTCCGCCAGCGCTCGACAACAGGCTTGAGTCCAGACTCGCCGGAAGTTCCAGGCGATTCGGTGCATAGAACGGCACGGCGGCTTGTTCGCCGGCGGCTGCCGAACTAATCAGACAGCGCCCTTGGGTGTCCGTGCCCCAACCAGGAAAGCTTGCGTTTGCTGTGGCCTCGGCTTCGCAAGTTCTGACGCACGCTTGGGCCGCACCAGCCGATCCGGTGAGTTCTGACCAGGGACCCTCATCGCTGCCGGCCGCGCAGACGGGCCAGATCGGATCCGTGATCGTATCGCCTTCAGGGGATTGTGGAGCCATTGGCTGGGGTATGCCGGTGTCGGTAGTGACGTCACTGCGCCCCGGTACCAGGCAAGTTCGAAACCCGTTCCATCCGTAACCATCGCCGTCTGAGTCGACGCAGTTGCCCGGATAGACTCGGCAAGTTTGAACGCCGTTCCAGCCGTAGGTGTCGCCATCGTCGTCGATGCAGCCATCAACGATGATCATGCATGCGCCAAGGCTGTTGACACCGATGCCGTCGCCGTCGTCATCGGTACAGGCATCGGCCGGAATGCGGCAGGCGTTCTGCCCATCCCATCCCCAGCCATCGCCGAGGGGCATGCTGTCGTAGCAAGCCATTGCTGACACGGTCGCGCTCTGGCCGAGCGTCGCTAACACTGTAAGGAGGCCACAAAGGCCTGCCAGATACCTTTTCATCACTGCTCCACAAACATTGTTTTTTCGCCTTTCGGCATCCTACATTATTTGCGGTTCATTGCTACGCATTGGATCACGCAGAGTTAGTCTGGTGCATCGCTGGCCTGCGCTTGTGTGCGAAACTACCGACTAATTACCAATTTGGCGTTGGAATCGATGGCAGCCGGGAGCACGAGCGCCCAATAACCTTGCCACGGACTCAGCGTGTCGAACGCGGTGGAATAAACAGAGCCGTCGAACCGCCATAGATTGTTATGTAACAGATTTGCTTGAGAAGCAGCTTGTTCGAGCGTGCAGCCCGCTGTAATCGCACAATGACCAAACTCGGAAACCACGCGAAGATCATGGGTGTCAGTATCAGAATTCAGTGCATGGCCCAGCATCACCCATTGATTGCTCGCATCCTTACCAGGTAGCAAATACTCGAAACAGCCGTCGTCATCCGGACACACGGTGGATGTTCGCCGCCTGTGGGGTCGGCTTCCGGCCGGCAGGGTCAGTGACACGCTTTGACCCGTCGTTTGCAGAATCCAGTAGGCCGCCCCGGGCGAGATGGGTTCGTCAATGTCGGGCACAACATAACGGCCGAGTTTTGCATCGAATTGAAACAGCGACCAGCCAGCGCTGGCATCGGCGAAGCTTCCGGGAATGTCATCGGCGAGTGCCGCGCGAAGCGAATCATGTAGCACGGGCGCTTGTGCCGGTATGCTCAACATGCGCCAGGTGTTATGTGGCAGTACGAATGGCAGCACGATCGCAACGCGTGATCTGCCGCGCAGGTCATCTGCGCGGGTGCCGTGCGTGGCTTGTCCATCGGTCTCGGCAGGAGAGCCCATTTCAAGTCGAAAGTCTGTGGCGCCCGCTTGGTGAAAGCGTGGATTTGTCATCGCCAGTTCGACAGTGCCGCCCGCTGTTTTTATCGAGCCCGTATCGGTGTTAGTGAAATAAAGGTTGTCGCTGAGTCTGTTGTGTTCGAGTTGATTATTGACATCGTTTATCAACACGTCATTGCTGCCACCGTGGACGATATTGTGTTGCAGCGAGTTGTTTATAACGCGATGTTGAAACCAGATTTCGCCAAAACCGTTGGTCGGGTCGGTCGCGTTGTTGTACAGGGTGTTATGGTGTATTTCGATGTTGGTTGATCTGCCAAGATCGGCCCGATAACCACCCAACGCAATTCCGGCGAGGTGCGATCCGCTGATTTCGTTGTCAACCATCTGTACGTTGGACGTCGATCCGATCGGCGACTCGCTTGCCAGTTCCACCCCGATATTTGAATTGCGGATGACGTTTTTCTCGATCCGAATATCAGTGCCGCCATCCACGTAGATGCCACCGGCCGATCGTGAGCCGCCGTAGACCGGATTGTCTCTAGAGTCGATGTTGTAGATGTGGTTACCTCTGATTACGCCGTTTCGCGCGCGATTCAGTTCGATCGGTACGCCGCCGTCGGTAATCCACTGTTCGAAACCGATGATATCGATACCGATGTTGTTGTTGTCGAACACGCTATTGTCGATCACGCTGAATCCATCGACGTTACCGTTAAGCACCAGCGATTCACTCCAGCCCAGCGTCAGATCATGCAGTGAATTTCCGGCGATCATGATGTCGGTCATGGGCTCGATACGGGTTCCATAAATACCGATGCCGTTGGCAATGGGTGAAGTAGGGTGGTCAGCGGATATCGAGTGAATCTCGTTGTCGAGTATGGAAATGTTTGAACTGGCACCCGCCACGTACACACCGGCAGCGAGTTCCCAACGGCCGCTCGCTGAGTAATTGCGAATTTCAAATCCCCGAATCGCGACATAGTGTTGATCTCGCAGAGAGAAGGCCACCGGGGTATTAAGGCTTGAGCCATCCAGCACGGGCATCTCGCCGGGAGCCGCCTGTAGTGTCAGCAACGCTGTGTTATCGGCAAACTGAGTGAACTGCACCGACTCGGCGTAGACGCCAGAACCAACGTAGATGTTATCTCCGCCACTGGCGGCATCGACGGCGGCCTGTATGGAGCGCAGTGGCATGGCCTGGCTGCCGACCGCTGTGTCGTTGCCATCGGGGGCAACCCACCAGTTCGCAGCAAGGGCGGTCTGGGAGCACAGCGCTGCCAACACAATCCCTGTCAATTTCGGCCGAATGGCTTTCAACAACATATCCTGGATACTCACGATGATACGCAATGGCGCAATGCAATAACGAGCGCCGATGTGCCGCTCCCTGGCGCATTGAAGAAAGCCTGGTTTGCGGCAGAATGGATGTGCTTCAATACACGGCTAGCCGGGACTATTCATGATGGGGTGAGCTGTCGTCCATTTCATGAAAACAATCGGGTTAGTGTCTGCGCAGCAGCAGAGTGGGTGTTTGCAGCGAATCCGGTGCGGTCACCCTTAGCCAATAGGCTTGCCACGCCTGCAGCGAGCCGGTGCCATCTTCTGGCTGGTATCGTTCGCCATCGAAGCCGAAAAAAATCGGGCTCAGCAGACTGACCTCGCCAGGCGCAGCAGGGTCAACGATACTGCATCCGCTCATCGCTGAACAGTGACCGGTGTCCGATCTGACTTGCATCGAGCCGACTGGGGCAGGCATATGAAATGGATTGCCAACCAGATTCCACTCGCTGCCAGTAATCGGATCGGCCATTGGTAATTCAACGCAGCCGGAAAATGCCCCACAGGCGGGTGATTGCACGGTGTTTATAGATTGGCTGCCGATCGGCATGTCGAGCCAGACTGTTTCATCGGTAGACTGAATGATCCAGATCCCGGTGCCGGGTTGCAATATATCTGTTGGGCTCGGTAGTTGGTAGCTGGCGAGGTTTGCGTCAAAAATAAACACCCGCCAGTCGTGTCCGTAGTCACCGGTGATATCATCTCCGAAAAGGCTATCGATGGTTGCATCGGCTGAAGGTGCAACCAGTGGGACGCTGAACAATCTCCACTGATTAGGTGGCAGCTCCACCGCCGCGGGTGCGTCTGCTGCATCCAGCGGATCGGTATCGGCGTGAAATTCAGTCAGGTTGTCATAGCCGTCATCGTCCGTGTCGGCATCGGGCTCGACGATACCCAGGCCATACTCGACACCGTCCATGCTGACCTGATATGTGTTAACTGTTGCTACGTAGGGTAGCGTGGCGGCTGCGTTGGTTTGCAGTTCGACGCCAAACTCAACCGCGCTGATTGCACCGCTGGCTGACCTCATCGCCGGAAACGGATTCTGATCGCCGGTTGCCCAGTCGACACCGCGCGCTTGCAGCATTGATTCGACGTCAGATAGTGCGAAGTCCAGAAACGCATTCCAGTCGAGTGTGATCAGCCCTTCGGTGCTGAGATCCATATCGACAGAACCATCTCGTGTGGTTTCTCTGCTGAAAAGAATTAAAGGGGCCACATGGGTTGTGCCATACCAGATGCTATAGCGAAAATCACCGATTTGTACATCGGCAAAACGGTCGTCGGCAATGCCGTCGAGATTTGTATCGACGCTATCGGGGAGCAGGTCGATGTCAAGCGCATCGTCAATGCCGTCGTGGTCAGCGTCTTCACCGGACAGCGCTACGGTCAGTCGGCGCTCGCCAGGATTATTTTTCGCGCGGCTGACGTCGTTTGGGCTTAGCGCACCAATATGCACCATCATTTCGAGCAGTGTATTGTTGAGTGCCGGAAAACCCGGATGTCCGGAGCCGACGATATTGTTCAGCGTGTTGCCGACCTGCGGGCCCAGCAGGGCGGCATTTTTTGACACGTCATAAAACCACGACTCAAGCATGACATCGCGCTCTGCGCCGATAACGTTTTCCTCATCGATATCAAGCACGATATCGATCTTTGGCAGGTTGTCCGTGTAGGCTGGCAGGCCCAGTCCGCGAATCGCAGTCAGGTATTCAAGGTTGGCGAAATTCACGCCGTTGTCTGAAACCACCGGCCAGTGATATTCAGTCGGCAGCGGGTCGCGATTGTAGAACCGATGCGATGTCTCCCAGTGGTTACCAAATTTTGAGCCAACAATAATTTCAGGATACGCTTTGATTTGAAAATTGTTGTCCATGCCGACATCCATTTCGATGATGGCTCGACGTTCGCCATTGTTGTTGGGGGAGGTCACGCAGACCGAGACGGACTTTCCCTGTCGATCTGATATGGCACCTGCATTGAAAAAGTTAGCCGATATCACTGATCCGCTTCGCGGGTTGATTACCCGCGGCGCATCGTAACGGCGAACGTGCGGTTCGACGAATACCCGCTGTGCGCACTCCTCGCCAGCGCTGGCGATATCGTGGCTAAAAATGCCTGCGGCAAAAAAAGCCAGCGCGATAAAGGTCGACGAGAGGCCCGTCAGCGTTTCGGTGGTTGTGACCGGGCGGTGATACCCGCGATGCCTGTCCATGCAGTAGAGTGTCCAGAGAGTTCGGTGAGATTGTAGTGCATTGCTGCACGCTATAGGGGACAGGGTGCAATTTCTTTGCAACTGGCCGTTTCCAATCCAGTGATAACCAGTTGCCCGTCACGGTCGCATTTGCTCTGAACTTCAAGGCTGGCAAACAGTGCGACGATAGCAGGCCGGTGGTCTTGTCAACCGTTTTGCCGTGGGTGAAACCAGGTTAGCTTTTCGCGCAGCGTGACGACACTGCCGATAATTAAAAGGGTTGGCGGATTGACCTCGGCCTTTTGCACTATCTCGGGCAGGGTCTGCAGCGTGCCGCACAGTACGCGTTGTGATGGAGTGGTGCCTTGTTCGATCAGCGCTGCCGGCGTATCTGAGTGGCGGCCGCTGTCGATCAGGCTTTGGCAGATGGTGGCCAGCCCGACCAGTCCCATGTACACCACGATCGTCTGTGTGGGATCCTGTAAATCCTGCCAGTTCATGTTGACTTGTCCGTTGCGCAGATGCCCGGTGACAAACACACATGACTGGGCGTGGTCGCGATGGGTGAGAGGAATGCCGCCAAACGCCGCACAGCCTGCCGCGGCGGTAATCCCGGGCACCACCTGAAAGCTGATCTCGTGCGCGGCCAGAGTTTCGATTTCTTCGCCACCGCGGCCGAAGATAAAGGGGTCGCCGCCTTTGAGTCTCACGACGTTCTTGCCGTCCTGTGCCAGGTCCACCAGTAACTGATTGATCGAATTCTGCTCGATCGCGTGTTTTGCCCGCGCCTTGCCGGCGTAGATCATCTGCGCATCGCTGCGGCACAGTGTGAGGATCGCGGGGCTGACCAGGCGGTCGTGGACGATGACATCGGCCGATTGCACCAGCCGCAGCGCGCGAAAAGTCAGCAGATCCGGATCGCCCGGTCCTGCGCCGACCAGCGACACGTGGCCGGTTGGTGCGGGAGTCGCGTGATCGACGCCGTCGACCGCTCGGCCGATGGCGTCATCGAGCGATTTTGCACCGGCATTGAAGGCGAGTTCACCGATCGGCCCATTCAGCAACGTATGCCAGAACTGCGAGCGATCACTGACGCCGGGCATTTTATTGATCAATCGCTGGCGATGGCGACCCACGGCTTTGGCAAGCCCCGCGTAGGCGGCCGGCACCAGGGTTTCGATCTTGTTCTTCAGGACTCGGGACAGGATCGGCGACACGCCGCCGGAGCTGATGGCAACGATC
>CAZYDV010000334.1:0-6771 GCA_964646405.1 uncultured Granulosicoccaceae bacterium
AATACCAGTGGACACCCCGGTCACCCCATAGCGACGCGACAACGCCCGGTCACCACCCACCACCTGTTCGTGATGCGCTGCTCCACCATCGCTGCATCGCGGATCTCGACCAATCACGCCTTAAACAGCAGAGGGTGAATCGCTCCCCACCCGGCTGACCGACGGCCCGGCTCGCAAGCTCGTGTGTCATCGTCGTTCGGTCGACATACAGCACCACACAGTGAAGCCCGTAGCTTGCGCGGATGCGGTCTGTCAGGCAATTGGGGCAGCTCTACTCGCAACACCCCGCCGGTGGTAACATCAGCGCCATCAGCGCCGACCACACCTGCAGCGGTATTGCCGGACTGGGCTGCCCAAACCTATCTGGAGGAACACGATGAAAGCCATTCAGGCACACCGCTTTGGCGGACCGGACGAACTGCAGCTCGATGACATCGCCGACCCAACACCGGCTGCCGGCGAAGTGGTGATCGACATCAAGGCGGCGGGCGTCAACCCGGCCGACACCTACATGCTGGGAGGCGCCTACGCCATCGTACCCGATCTGCCCTATACCCCGGGCGGCGATGCCGCCGGCGTCATCTCGGCAGTTGGCACCGGTGTGAGTCAATTCAAAACCGGTGATCGAGTTTTCGCCGGCACAGCGCTGGGATTCAACATGACCGGCTGCTACGCCGAGAAGGTCGTGCGCCCGGCAAGTGACGTCGTCGCGCTACCCGACAACGTCGACTTCGCGGCAGGTGCAGCGCTTGGGGTGCCGTATGCCACGGCGCACTACGGGTTGTTCGCCCGCGGCGCCAGCGTCGCCGGAGAAACCGTATTCATTCATGGCGCCAGCGGTGCGGTGGGCACCGCGGCGATTCAACTGGCCAAACGCGCCGGCATGTCGGTGATCGGCAGCGCCGGCTCCGAACGCGGCATGAAGCTGGTGCTCGACGAAGGCGCCGATCACGCGGTCGATCACACAAGCGTGGGTTATATCGACCAGGTGCGAGAACTGACCGACGGCAATGGCCCGCCGATCATTCTGGAGATGCTGGCCAACGTGAATCTCGCCACCGATCTGGCGCTGGTCGCCAAATACGGCCGAGTGATCATCATTGGCAATCGAGGCGAGGTGACGATCAACCCTCGCCTGACCATGATGAAAGAGATCGACGTTCGCGGGCTGGCCCTGTTCAACGCCAGTCGCCAAGAAATGGAGCGCGTGGTCAGAGACCTGCTCGAAGGGCTAGCCGACGGTTCCTTGCGCCCCGTAATCGGCAGGCAAATCGCCCTGGCAGACGCTCAGCAAAGCCATCGAGCGGTGATGGAACCCGGGGCTTTCGGCAAGATTGTGCTGACACCTTAGCCGTCAGCGCGGCAGAACCTCTGCCACTGCGAACTCGCCAAGGCGCTACGCAGACTTCTAGCGCGCAAACTCCTGAAAAAAGATACTTTCTTATACGATAGGCATCGTTTTCCCTGCGTGCCGCATGAAAGACAAAATCGTACCGCCCGGGCGCGATTACTGTATTGAGGTTATGCCGTGCCATCTCCAACACTGAATGCCCCATCAGGCGGATGAAAAATTGACGCCAGGATCCCGCCGGGAAATCGCGGCGCACCACTTCACCATCAGACGACCAATAACCGTCACTGCCACTCCAATCAGTCTGTGTCCACGGCAATTGAACTAAACTGATCGTTCGCTGATTGTCGTCTCAACGAAACACCTGTTTGGACGCAAACTATAAGGAGTAATAACGACACGGATACGTCAATGCCAACACTGGATCGTTGTGCGATCTCAATGCTGCTTGCTATCGGCCTGCTACCCGGCTGCAGCGGCGACAGCAACAAAACTCATTATTACCGGCTACTGAACAGCCCCGTCATGCTGGACACGGGTACACGGGACTACCAGTCCAGCGAACCGATACGCCCGTTGCCGGACGCAAGCGAGCTCTCCTATTTGGCAGCGATGGTCCAATTGGGCAATCGCCTGTATCACGATACCCGACTGTCCGGCGATCGCACGTTGAGTTGCGCCTCCTGCCATGACATCTCCGCAGGCGGCGATGACGGCATGCGTTTCTCCGTGGGGATCAACAACGCAGTCGGTGATATCAACGCGCCCACCGTTCTTAACTCCGGCTTTAACTTTGTACAGTTCTGGAACGGCAGAGCCGCGAATCTGCAGGAACAAGCGGCAGGCCCGGTTGCCAACCCTATCGAAATGGGTGCCGACTGGGATGAAGTCGTCGCACTATTGGCACGCGAGGGAGACTACGACAGCGCTTTTGCTGAGGTATTTGGTGATGACACCATAAGCGAACATCGAATCACCGAGGCCATCGCTCAGTTCGAATTGGTACTCATCACACCCTCCCCATTCGACCGGTATTTAAGGGGGGATACAAACGCGATATCCGCCGCTGCACAGCAGGGCTACAATCTATTCAAACAGCACGGTTGCTCGTCTTGTCATCAGGGGATTAACGTCGGCGGCAATCTATTTCAAAAATTTGGCGCAATAGAGCAATACTACAACATCGAGTCATCGGTTGATCAAGGTCGACTGCTGGTAACCAACGACGAGGGAGATCTCTCCGTATTCAAAGTACCATCACTTCGCAATGTAGAAATGACAGCACCCTACTTTCACAACGGTCTGGTTAATGATCTGGACATCGCCATACGAATAATGGGCACCGCTCAGCTTGGCATCCATTTGAGCGACGAAGATGTATCGCGGATCGCAGAATTCTTAAGATCGCTAACCGGCGAGCGTAACCTGCTTGACGAGGTAATGGCTACTGCAGGAGACACTTTGTGAATAAGCCCGCGGCCTGGAAAATACCGGCACTCCTGCTGCTCGCAACTATTGGATTGATTCTATTCAAACCCGCAAGCGTTGATCAATCGTTTCATGAATCTTATGGTCAAAACCTGCTTGAATTGCAAAGGCTCCCTCAACAACTGACACTCGATCTGCTTCGATCAAACCAGGGGCATGTACAGCACTACGACTTCATTGAAGCAGATATACAACAGATGAAAAAGGCAGCGCAACTCGCTTTGCTGCCACCGTCGTTCGTCAGTTCAGAATTTGAAGGCGAGAAAGCACAGACTATCAACCAGTACCTGAGCCAACTCGAAGCAGCACAGAAAAACGTCACCAGGATCAAGAGCCTGATCGGATTGGTGAGAAACTCGGAAAGACGATCCAGTTCTATCGTCCAAAAGATCAGCGACGACAGCCCAAATCTGGAGACGGCGCGAGGGCTGCTAAAATACGAGAGGTTGCTGAAATCGGGTAGTTCTACCACAGAACTTAAGGCACACCTGGAGGCATTGCAAAACCAAAGTCCGTCCTACCAGGAAGACATTCGCAATCTGCTTCCACACTCGGGAATATTGTCCGGGCTTCGACCCACGCTGTCGCTATTGATCGAGCAGACCAATAGCGCGTTGGCCGAAATGACGGGACCGGCAGAGCTCGCCAGCGCCTACAATGCGAATTACACCCACGCGGTTTTTCGTTCGAACCTGTTCATGCTCGCAATTGGCATTGGCCTGACACTTTTCCTGACGTCCATTGTGCTGACATGGGTGTCAGGCAAAACACGGTTGATCAACCTGAAATCAGCAGAAATAGAGGAAAACGCCCTGGCCAGCCAGACGGCAATCGGCATTTGCTCCAATGTGCTGGAGGCCGTGTCACGTGGTGATTTCAGTAAACGAGTCTCAACGCAGTTTAGCGGCGAACTGGAAACGCTGAGAACCAATGTCAATCAGGTAGCCGATCGCGTTGAATCCACCATGAGCGAGCTGACTCGCGTGATCAATTCGATTGAGCTCGGGCAATTCGATGTCGAGCTGGATCAATCCGTGGAAGGGTCATTCCGCACCGCTGTATCCAGCCTGTTGGAGACGTTCAAACACTCATTTCACGATATGTCTGTCGTGATGGAGAAAATGAACGACGGCGCATTCGATCACCGCATCAACACACAAACTTCCGGCGAGCTCAACCGGATCAAGAACGCGGTCAACGGCTCGATGGATTCACTTGAGCATTCGCTATTGGAAATATCCGGCGTGTTGGAGGCCCAACGAGACGGCAATCTGCTTAAGCGCGTGACGACGAATTACCCCGGACAGCTGCACAGGCTAAGTGACTCCCTGAATAGCTCACTGGATCGAATGCTGGAAACATTCCGCGAGGTAGATGATGTCACTGAAAAAGTACATGCAATGGCAACAGAGATTCGCTACCAGAACCTGGATCTCAAACACCAGACGCAGCTCGCAATGGAAAACTCTGAAAGCGCCGCCGCAAACGTTCAGAAAATGACCAATGGCCTGGTCGCAATCTCCGACCACGCCAGCCAGGCGAATCAACTGGCAAAATGCACAACCGAACAGGCAACTCACGGGCAAAGCGTTGTTACGGACGCCGTGAGCGCAATGGAAATGATCAATGACTCGAGTCGGAAGATATTCGATATTATCGACGTAATCGATTCCATTGCATTTCAAACGAACCTGCTTGCGCTGAATGCATCAGTTGAGGCGGCCAGGGCTGGCGAGCAAGGCAAGGGATTTGCCGTGGTCGCCAGTGAGGTTAGAAACCTTGCAGGGCGCAGCGCCACTGCTGCCAAGGAGATCAAGGAACTCATCGAAGACAGCGCGTCCAAGGTAGAGCGAGGGAGCGAGCTCGTCAATCAGTCCGGGCATACGCTGGAAGATATTTTCGATGGCATTCAAAGTCTGCTCGAAGCGGTGAGCGCGATTTCAAATGTTTGCAATAACCAGAACGCAACGATCGATGACGTCAACTCAGCGCTGGTATCACTCAGGGAGGCCAGCCAAAAGAATGTGCAACTCGCTGAGAACGCAACCGTGCACAGCGATCAGTCGGCCGAGCGTGTTGAACAACTCAAACAAACACTGCAATTTTTCCAAACTGACCGAGATACAGGTTCAGTTCCTACGCAAAAGAAGGCTGCCTGAGGTTACCATTCAACTGCCACTCCTGGCGACTTTTTCTACACCATCAATCCCGTCAAACATGTGTGTGAAGTCATGCTCACGGTGTCATAAGAAAATTAGAAACGTCAAGCCAGGGCATACACTTCCACCGGCTGTGATTTACCCGCCAGTTTAATCGACTGCAGTGCTGTGACGCTGACGCTTGCGGGACACTCGATCTGATCAATCAATGCCGCAGACACCAGCACATCGACATCGGCATCCTTGGAGGCGCTGCACAACCGTGCCGCGGTGTTGATCGTGTCGCCAAAGTAGACAATCTCGCGTTTGCTGTCACCAACTTCACTGGCGACCACCGGGCCGCAGTGCACGCCAATGCGAAACCGCGGCGCGTTGCCGAATTTCCTGTGATACCAATCCTGTCGCTCTGCCATGAGTTGTCGAATTTCCACAATGCATTGAATACAGCGGGCGCGTTCGGCCTCGGTTCTCATGCGCCAGGTAACGACCACCTCATCGCCTATATAGCGATGCGTTTCACCGCGATGGCGTTTGACGGGCTGTGCAATATCAAAGAAAAACCGGCTGATCAGAGACTGTACTTTTATATCGCCCATCTGTTCGGCCAGGCGCGTCGAATCTGCCATATCCAAAAACATGAACACGCGGTGCTCACGACGTGGGCGATGGTAGCGCCCCAGAAGAAATCGCATAAAAACGCCGGGCCCCACCACGCTGCGAATGCGATAAATCGAGTTGTTCAACAATGAGATACCCAGCGCGAACAGGGTGTCCCTGGCAAACGCACCAGCGGTGTAACTGTCGAAATACGATGTGCCAAGAAAAAGTGCCGGTATCAACTGCAGCCCAACGGTGATTACAATCAGCCACAACACCGTGGTGATAGCGATATACAGCGGCAATGGTAGACGACGCAGCGCCTCTCCGGGCCTGCGCTGCACAAAAAACATCTCAAGGCCGGTGATGCCCGCAGCGATGGTAAATCCGATAGCGGCACCAATACGCATATCACCATCGATCAGCGCCGCGTAGATCATACCCACCGGAATAGCACTGGCACCATTCAGCAGCCATTTCACTATCAATCTGTAGTTGTCGGTCATGGCTTAAGCGCCGCCGGCGCGGCATCATATCTGAGGTTAGTGGGTTATCAGGGTGAGTGCTGTAGCTGCATTGTACCGACAGGCAGCACGCGAAAACAGAGCCGAACTCCGGGATTTTTCAGCGCGTGTCTTTAATTGTAGTTAACGGAAAGGCGCGCAGTGGGCGCCGCGTTGTTCACATTGCAGGCTGATGCGCCGACGGCTTCACTACCGACAACGTTCGGCGCTATACCTTGAACTTGCGACAGAACTCTTTAAAGAATGCTTCGAAACGGCGCTCGCCTTCGGCAGTTTGCAGCGGCGACGCAAAGACCGACGGTGTGGTAAAAATTTTAAGATCAGACAGCGAGTTGCTGAACATCTTGAGCCCCGCCTTTTTCAGCAATGTCTCCGCCTCGTCATTGCTCTTTCGCAGGTTGCGACGATTGATAAAACCGTAGGCGGTGAAATCCTCTTTCATTTCGGTTTTAAATTCACGACACTCTTCGATTACGGCGAGAAACTCCTGGGTCGCGAGTACGTCAACATCGGCACCGATCACCGGTACGAGTATGCCGTCGCAGTTGTAGAGCAGCATGACGGTTGGGTTGTCAGCCTTTTTTTCGGTCATGCGTGGGATGTCGATGAAGATGACGTCGTAGTCATCACCAAATCGCTTTAAAAACGTATT
>CAZYDV010000335.1:0-6762 GCA_964646405.1 uncultured Granulosicoccaceae bacterium
GGGTGCCGTTCAGCGACTGGCTGAACGTGGTGATGGACTGGCTGATCAAATACCAGGGCTGGTTCTTTCGCAGCATCGCCTGGCTGCTGGAGTGGCCGATTAAAGGCGTGCGCTGGGTACTGCAATCGCTGCCGTGGACAGTCACCGCCCTGTTGTTTTGCGTGGTGGCCTATGCCGCGTCGGGCTGGCGGCTCGCGCTGTTTACGCTGCTGTCGGTGCTCTACATGGTGGTGATTGGCTACTGGGAAGAGAGCATGAACACGCTGTCACTGGTGGCCATCTCGGTGCCGTTTGCAATCCTCGCAGGTTTTGCCTTTGGCGTTTGGGGATTCAACTCGGCGCGGGCCGAACGCATCATTATGCCCACCCTCGACATGCTGCAAACCGTGCCGGTGTTTGCCTATCTGCTGCCCATTCTGCTGCTGTTCGGCTTTGGCACCGTGGTCGGACTGGTGGCCAGTGTGCTCTATTCGTTTCCACCGATGGTGCGCAACACGATTGTCGGTCTGCGCTCAGTGCCGGCCGAAATCATCGAATCCGGTCTGATGTCCGGCGCCAGCCCAAGGCAATTGTTCTGGCAGGTGCGGGTACCCAACGCGCTGAAACAACTGCTGCTTGGCGTGAATCAGGCGACCATGGCTTCACTGAGTATGGTGATCATCGCCTCGATCATCGGCGGTACCGAAGACATCGGCTGGGAGGTGTTGACCACTATCCGCAAGGCCCAGTTCGGCGAGAGCCTGCTGGCCGGCATGGTCATCGCGCTGATGGCGATGGTCATTGACCGCATCACCTTTGGACTGGCCAGCCACTCCGACGACTACAACCCGAACCACCAGGGCGTATGGCATCGATACCGCTACTGGATTATCGCGTTGATCGGCTCGATCGCGATGTTCACGCTGGCGCAGGTATTTAACCTGTTGAATCAATGGCCCGCGGCGCTGGAATTCAGCCCGGCCAGAGCAATGAATGACAGCCTGACGTGGCTGGTCGCGAACTTTCGAAGCGAAATCGACAGCATCAAGAAATTCGCGTTCTTCTACCTGATGCTGCCAACCAAAATCGGATTGCAGCAGGCGGTCAGTCCGTTCACATGGGGCTTTGCGCTAACACAGACGCACACCATCATCTACGCGGTCGCGATGGTGTTGCTGGCCGCACTGGCCGCGCGTCGCTGGGGCAGCCAGATCGGGATTGCGATCCTGTTGTTTGCGATTTTCTTTTATATTGGTCTGACCAACATGCCGTGGCCTGCGGTGTTGTTGATCGGTGCGGTGGCCGGTTGGAAAACCGGCGGCCCCAAACTGGCCATCGGCACGCTGGCAGGTCTGGGATTTATCGTGCTGGCCGGCAACTGGCCCGAGGCGATGCTATCGGTCTATTTGTGTGCGATTGCGGTGCTGATCTCATTTGTGTTCGGCACCACCATCGGGATCTGGGCCTCGGTCAACGATACCGTGTCGGCCATTGTCCGACCGTTCAACGACACGCTGCAGACGATGCCGCTGTTCGTTATCCTGATCCCGTTCGTGATGATCTTCAAAATCGGTGACTTCACCGCCCTGCTCGCGATCATCGCCTACGCCTGCGTGCCAGCCATCCGCTACGCCGAGCACGGGCTGCGCAACGTCCCCGAGAACGTGATCGAAGCCGCTACCATGATCGGTACAACCAAACGACAGTTGCTGTGGCAGGTCAAGCTGCCACTGGCGATGCCGGTGATGATGCTCGGGCTGAATCAGACCATCATGTACGGTATTGCGATGCTGGTGATCACGGCGCTTGTCGGCACCAAAGGGCTGGAGCAGAACGTCTATATTGGCCTGAGTGACGGCAATTTTGGCGTCGGAATGATCGCCGGCCTGTGTATGGCGGTGATCGCCATCATCGTCGATCGAATGACGCAGACCTGGAGCAAAAAACGACAGGCACAGCTCGGGCTGAAGGCGCTTTGATTTTTCGTGCACCGGGTCTTTGAGCACACGCGTCTGCACGATTTACCAGAACTGGAAGTCTGCTCGTGATACCTAACCCGCCGCTGCCGCACGCCGCTGCATCATCGGCAGTAGCTGACGCACAAAGCCGCTTTTGATCTTCGATATAAACTGCCGGGTAAAGCGCTCCGGCACATTGATTTGCTGATGCGCCTGGCTGATCGGCGCAAGCGCATCCGTACATTGGTTGATCAACTGGTTGGTGGTGTCGCGCGGATCTGTTTCGGTCACGTCTGATAACTTTTCGAGCTGCTCAACGATACAGTGTTCGAATTGGCGCCTGGCCTGCGTCGCCACAGCTCGGGTTTGCTGATCAATCAATCCCGGGTGCCACGGCTCTTGCGCGGTTACGGGTGCAGCGATGGACAGGGCAAGCACTGCGATGAGAAAGCCTGGAGCCAAAAGCCTCCCCATCGGATTTTGCCGAGTCATCGCAGCACCGGTAAGTTCTTTGCTGGCAGCTTTCATTTCACGCATTCTTTGTTAATCCAACGCTGATCAGGCTACCCGCGTGCCGTTCGATACGCAAGCACCGCCTTGGCGGCGGATGCATGGTTCACCCACAAGCTCGCCAGCGCCTGTTTGGGAACAGCCCCGGATCCTCCAACAGTCTGTGGTCCGACGGCCACTTGCCAGTAGTGTTATTTATTCCAGCGGGTTTACAATGCGCAGTACAGGCCGGATAACCATCGCCTTTTTCGCCATACCGGAAGAACATTGAAAAACCTGCAAGAAGCCTCCGATCTTGAAAATACGGTGCGAATCAGTGCTCGGCGATTTGAAGAGTCACCCTTCATTGCCCGCACCGACAACCCGGCGATGGTGCGCGGTGTCTATGCCGGTCGCTTTCTCGCCATCTACAATGGTGAAGATCCAGTCGAAAAATACTGGACACTGCGCCGCCGCGCACTGATTTTCGATGTACCGGAAAAACCGGTTGAGATCAGTGGCCCCGATGCCCTGGCTTTGCTGGAAAAAGTACTGTCTCGAAAAATCGCACCGCTAGAGGAAGGCCGCGGGCTCTATGCGATCGCTTGCACGCCGCAAGGCGGTGTATTTATGGATGGCGTGGTATTCAAAGTGGGCCCGGATCGCTACTGGTATGTGCAGGCAGATGGTGCGTTCGAGACCTGGCTGATCGCGCACAGTGGAGGATTCGATGTCACGATCTCCGACCCGCAATCGCGCGTGCTGCAGATTCAGGGCCCCGCGTCTATCGATATCATGCAGGCGGCATCCGATGGCGCGATCGATGACAGCATGCGGTATTTTCGCGCAGGCTTCTATTCAATCGGCGGGCAGACGCTTTATGTCTCACGAACCGGATTCACCGGTGAACTCGGTTTTGAAATCTACTGCGATGGCGCCAATACAGACCACCTGGCACTATGGGACCATTTAATTGCCGCAGGTGAACCCTTCGGCATGGAATTCTCATCGACACGCGCGATGACAATCCGCCGAATCGAGGCCGGCATTCTCGGCAACCTCACCGATATGGACATGACGATGACACCGTTTGAGGCAGGGCTTGCCCCGTTCATCGATATGGACAAAGACTTCGTCGGGCGAGCGGCGCTTGCAGGTGCCGATCAGCGCTCGCTCCTGATGGGCGTGACCTGCCAAAGTGAAACACCGGCTGCCGGCAGCACGATAATGGATAATGACCAGGCCGTTGGCTATGTTACCGCAGGCGTACCCTCGCCTACCCTTGATTGTGGCATCGGCTACGTGCGTTTTCATTCACCCGGCGACTGGCCGGGCCGGGCCCTGCAGCTTCGTCTGCCTGATAACAGTATTCACCCATGCAACATTGTGGACATACCCTTTTTCGACCCCGAAAAGAAAATAGTCAGAGGGATTGATCGCAACATCCCGTCATAATTTCGCGCTTTCCCCGAATTCAACGATCGTTCAGGCACTGCCCAATGACAACCAAAACCCGCACCACGACCAGCCACTGGGGCGCCTTTAACGTCACTACCGAAAACGACCGCATCGTTGGCGTCAGCGACTTTGAGCTCGACCCAAATCCGTCTGCCATATCCAAAGTGCTGCCCGCAGCGGTACATCATAAGTCGCGCGTGGCGAAACCGTCCATCCGCAAGAGCTGGCTTGAACACGGCCCCACCCATGCACCATCCAGAAAACTGCGGGGTGCCGAAGAGTTTGTGGAACTGCCGTGGGACGAGGCACTGGATATCGCCGCTGCAGAAATCAATCGCGTTCGGCAATCACACGGCAATGAATCGATTTTTGGTGGCTCTTACGGATGGGCCAGCGCCGGTCGCTTTCATCATGCACTGGGCCAGCTGCATCGTTTTTTAAACTGCGGCGGCGGCTATGTTGCATCGGTTGCAAGTTACAGTACGGCGGCGGCACAGGCGATTATTCCGCACATTTTCGGCATGCCGTTTTTAAAAATGATGTGGTCCGAAATCAACAGCTGGCAGATGATCGCCGACAATACACAAACGTTGGTGATGTTCGGTGGTATCAACCCGAAAAACTCGCAAGTGAGCATGGGTGGTGTCACCCATCACGAGACCAATAGCTGGTTTAAAGAGTTCGAGAAACGCGGTATCAAACGTATCAATATCAGCCCGCAACGCACCGACACGCCCGATGGTGCAACGTGGCAGCCCATTAAACCCGGCACCGATACCGCGATGATGCTGGGCCTTGCCTATGTGATAAATAGCGAAGGCCTGCTCGATGAACAATTTCTCGAACGCAATACCACGGGCTTTGAAACTTTTCGCCAATATCTCACCGGCGAGACCGACGGCATCGCTAAAACGCCCGAATGGGCGGCCAGCCTGTGCGGCGTTGAAGCAAAAAACATTCGCGAACTCGCCCACAGCATGGCGGCCACGCGTACCCTGATCACGCTGTCCTGGTCGTTACAGCGCGCCGAGCACGGCGAGCAACCCTACTGGATGGCCGCAACCCTGGCGGCCATGCTCGGGCAGATTGGCCTGCCCGGTGGTGGCATTGGCTATGGATACGGCGCGATTGGTGGTATTGGCATATCGGTTAAGCGCTTGTCCGGTTTAACGCTACCGCAGTTGCAGAACCCGGTGAAGCAATCTATTCCGGTCGCGCGAATAGCCGATATGCTGCTGCAACCCAGTGAACCCTACAATTTCAACGGGCAGGCATTGAACTACCCGGATATCAAGCTCGTGTATTGGTGCGGCGGCAACCCGTTTCACCATCATCAGGATTTGAATCGACTGAACCAGGCCTGGCAACAGCCTGAAACCATCATCGTGCACGAACCCTGGTGGACCGCTACCGCTAAACGCGCCGATATCGTTTTTCCGGCCACCACCGCCTACGAGCGGCACGATATTGGTCGTGCACAAGGCGACTCGTATCTATTCGACATGCCCGCGCTGATACCCCCGGTCGGTGAGGCTCGCGACGACTACGACATCTTTGCCGAGCTGGCACAGCGCGCAGGATTTGGCGAAGCGTTCACCAAAGGCCGCAGCGGCGAAGCGTGGCTGCAGCACATGTACGATGAGTTCCGTCACGAATCGGCCGAGCAGAATATCGACATTCCCACCTTCGACGAGATGCAGCAGAAAAACTGGATTGACCTGCCCGTGCGAGACGCCCGGTTTTCCGGCGTACCGTTTGCCGCCTTTCGTGAAGACCCGACAGCGGCCCCTTTGTCCACACCATCCGGCAAGATCGAAATCTATTCCGAAACTATCGCCTCATTTGGCTACGACGACTGCCCCGGTCACGCCACCTGGCTACCACCGCGCGAATGGCTGGGTGCCGAGCACGCCACGCAATTTCCGCTGCACCTGGTGTCACCCCAACCCGGTGACAAACTACACAGCCAACTGGAATGCGCCATCGCCGACATTCCCGGTGAACGCCCGGCACCGGTTACACTCAATCCCGATGACGCCGCGGCCCGATCGATTGCCGACGGCAGCCTGGTTCGGGTATTTAATGATCGCGGCGAGAGTCTGGCGCGTGCGAACATCAGCACTGACATCATGCCGGGTGTGATAGCACTACCTACCGGCGCCTGGTTTACGCCGGACTCAAACGGTGTGGACAGCCAGGGCAATCCGAACACCCTCACCCGCGATGTCGGCACCTCACAACTGGGCCAGGGCAGCAGCGCACATAGTTGTCTGGTGGATGTCAAACCGGCATAGTCAAATCCATTGACACGCTTTGATGCCTACGTACTATGCACCTCGCCACGCAGCGGCAGTACGTTATTGTGTAATCTGCTCGCAAAAACAGGAGTCTCGGGCAAACCGGATTCCTGGTTTCATACACCGTCGGTTTCAGACTGGCTGCAGCAGTTTGATCTCACTATCGACAAAACTGCAACGGCGTGCGGGAACCTTGAGCGGGCAATTGACGCTGCGATCGCAGCAGGTAGTTCGAACAACGGAATTTTCGCACTACGTCTGCAACGACATAGCTTCGATTTTTTTACGCAGCAATTGTCGATCCTGAGGCCAGGTTTAAGCAACGATTTCCAACGCATCAGCGCAGTGTTTGGGCGCGTCGGGTTTATTTACCTGACGCGTCTGGACAAGATCAGCCAGGCCGTATCGATCGTAAAAGCCGAACAGACCGGCCTATGGCACAAGGCAGCCGATGGCAGCGAGCTGGAACGCCTGGCACCGCCTGCTCCACCCCGATACGACGCAAGGCGCATCGCTGCTGCGGTCGAACAGATGCAAACCTGGGACGGTGAATGGACGCGATGGTTTGCCCGTGAGTCGAT
>CAZYDV010000336.1:0-6693 GCA_964646405.1 uncultured Granulosicoccaceae bacterium
GTTTCGGGTGGACTCGGCGCGCGCATCAGGTATGAGTCGGCGCGTCTGGCTGGTGGCTACCAGCCTTAAAACTTACCGTAATAGCCTTCTTTTAATGCATCGTAGAGATTGGCGGCGGTGTGGGTCTCGCCGTCGTACTCGATCTCTTCATTGCCCTTGCAACTGACGATCTCGCCGTTTTCGAGGGTGAACTGGTAGATGGTGTTCTCCAGATCGGATTCCTTGACCAGCACGCCCTGGAAGGCTTCGGGGTTGAAGCGGAAGGTGGTGCAGCCCTTCAGGCCCTTTTCGTGGGCGTACAGGTAGATATCCTTGAAGTCGTCGTAGTCGAAGTCGGTCGGGATATTGGCGGTCTTGGAGATCGATGAGTCGATCCACTTTTGCGCGGCTGCCTGTACGTCGACGTGCTGAGTGGGCGTGATGTCGTCGGTGGTGATGAAGTAGTCAGGCAGCTGGCTGTCTTCATCGTCGGAGTAGGGCATGGCCTTTTCGTTGATCATTTCGCGATAGGCGAGCAGTTCATACGAGTAGACGTCGACTTTCTCTTTGGACTTTTTGCCCTCGCGGATGACGTTGCGCGAGTAGTGGTGCGCGAAGCTTGGTTCGATGCCGTTGCTGACGTTGTTGGCCAGTGACAGTGAGATGGTGCCGGTCGGTGCGATCGAGGTGTGGTGGGTGAAGCGGCAGCCTTCATCGGCGATAGCATCGACCAGGGCCTTGTCGACGCTTGCCAGTCGTTGCATGTAGCGGCTGTACTTGCCCAGCAGGATCTTGCCGCGCACTTTGTCGCCCACCTGGTAGCCGTCGCGGGCGATTTCGGGGCGCTTTCTCAGCATGTCGGCAGTGAGGGTGAATTCATCGTCCATGATCGGGGCGGCACCTTTTTCACGCGTGAGCTCGACGCCGGCATGCCAGCCGCTCAAGGCCATTTCACGGGTGACTTTTTCGGTGAATTCGAGTGAGTCTTCGGCGCCGTATTTCATTTGCAGCATGGTCAGCGCCGAGCCTAAGCCCAGATAGCCCATGCCGTGACGACGTTTGTACATGATCTCTTCGCGCTGTTTGAACAGCGGCAGGCCGTTGATGTCGACGACGTTGTCGAGCATGCGGGTGAAGATGGCGACGGCCTTGCGGAATTTTTCCCAGTCGAAGGCGGCTTCTTCGGTAAAGGGGTCAGTGACAAAACGGGTCAGGTTGATGGAGCCAAGCAGGCAGGCGCCGTAGGGCGGCAGGGGTTGCTCGCCGCAGGGGTTGGTGGCGCGGATCTCTTCGCAGAACCAGTTGTTGTTCAGGTTGTTGACTTCTTCGATGAGGATGAAGCCGGGCTCGGCGAAGTCGTAGGTGGATGACATGATCGCATCCCACAGACGCCGCGCCTTGACGGTGCGATAGACCTTGCAGGCGGTTAAGCCCTGCTCGTTCATGTGAAAGCCGTCTTTGCTGGGCCAGTCGAGCCAGATGATTTCTTCGGGGTTGTCGAGCGCGAGGCCGTCGTTGGTGATTTCCTTTTCCTGCACCGGGAAGGCGAGCTGCCACGGCAGGTCTTCGCGCACGGCGCGCATGAAGTCTTCGGTGATCAGCAGCGACAGATTGAATTGACGCAAGCGGCCATCTTCGCGCTTAGCCTTGATGAACTCGAAGACATCCGGGTGGCGGACGTCGAAGGTGGCCATCTGCGCGCCGCGGCGACCACCGGCGGAGGACACGGTGAAACACATTTTGTCGTAGATATCCATGAACGACAGCGGGCCGGAGGTGTAGGCGCCGGCGCCGGATACATAGGCGCCACGTGGCCGCAGGGTGGAGAAGTCGTAGCCGATGCCGCAGCCGGCTTTGAGTGTGAGGCCGGCCTCGTGCACTTTGCCGAGGATGTCGTCCATCGAGTCACCGACCGTGCCCGATACAGTGCAGTTGATGGTGGAGGTAGCGGGCTTGTGCTCGCGGGCGCCGGCGTTGGAGGTGATACGGCCTGCCGGGATTGCACCGTTGCGCAGCGCCCAGACGAATTCCTCGTACCAGTGGGCGCGTTTCTCGTCGGTTTCTTCAACGTCGGCGAGTGCACGGGCGACTCGCTTGTAGGTGTCGTCAACGTCGACATCGATTAAATCCCCCTCGCGGCTCTTGAGGCGGTATTTTTTGTCCCAGATGTCCAGCGATGCTTCCTGCAGGGGTACTTCTGTCCGTGATTTTTCTTCTTCTTTTGAATGGCTCTGGCTATCGATGGCGACCACTTTGGCCTTGCTCATACTATTTATTGCTCCTTCCAGGTCGGGGTCATTTGCCCTGCCTGTGTTGTATGCGGTACTTGTCGGCGTATTGCTGAGTCGCCTGTAAGCGACGCAACACCAGCACTGACACGCCGACTGAATCGGGTCGAATTCAGTCGGCGCAATTCCGGTCCGTGGTTTCGCGCTGGGTTGTTGTGTCTACTTGCAGGAGATACAGCATATAGTATCTGCGGTTATTCGCAACACTATATATTGTGTATTAGGTGTAATGATCTGGCTGCGGCGTGCTGATCCTCAACAGCCGAAGAATGGTAGTGTTCAGGCCTCTGGTGGGTCAAGTGACAACCACCACAAAGTGATGATTGTAATCTTCAGATCCACTAGATGATGTGGCCAGACCTGTCGACAGGCTGTTTTTAAGCTGTGGATAAGTTGTGGGCTGAAACGGTGGCCTATCCGCTGCGCTGGGCTGTCAACTGCGATAGGAAGCAAACTCCTCTCGGGGTGCGTGATCGGGTAGGGGGCTTTCGTGTGGGACGTTGCGAGCGAGCGTGTGGCTGCCGGGCCGAATAGTCCGGCGTTAGAAAAGCAACCAGGTTGCAAGCCCGAGAAACGACAACAGGCCGATCACATCGGTGACCGTTGTCAGAACTACGCCACCAGCCAGTGCCGGGTCGATATCAATGCGTTTGAGTAATACGGGTATCGAGACGCCGGCGATTGCGGCGGCGCTCATATTGATTATTAAGGCCAGCCCGATTATCAGTCCGACGCGCGGATCGCCAAACCAAAGCCAGGCGATGCTGGCGACTACCACGGACCACAAGAGTCCATTCAACAGACCGACGATGGCTTCTTTGGTCAGGATCCAGCGCGTGTTGCCGGCGCCGATCTGTCCCAGGGCCTGACCGCGAATCACGAGGGTGAGTGTCTGTGATCCGGCAATGCCGCCCATGCTGGGGACGATGGTCATCAGAATGGCCAGGGCAACGACTTTATCCAGTGTCTCGGCAAATTGCCCGGCGACCCAGGAGGCCAGAAACGCAGTGGCGAGGTTGATGCCGAGCCACAGGCTGCGTCGTTTCATGCTGCGCACGACGGGTGAGAAGAAATCGTCTTCCTGATTCAGGCCGGCCATACGCATGACGGATTGTTCTGCCTCTTCGCGAATCACGTCGACGACGTCATCGATGGTGATGCGGCCGAGCAGGATATTGTTATCGTCGACGACCGGGGCGGAGATAAGATCGTGATCTTCAAATAAACGGGCCACACTGATGGCCGGTTCGGTGACGTTGATGACGTCGACATCGGTGCGCATGACATCGGCGACAAGCGTGTCCGGGTCATGGGTGAGCAGGCGCCGGATCGACAGCACGCCCTGATAGTGGCCGTGCCGATCGATGATGATGATGCGATCGGCATGGCGGGGCATTTCGCCTTTTTTGCGTAAAAACCGCAGCACCACATCGAGGCTGACGTCGCCGCGCACCACCACGGCATCCAGATCCATCAGGCCACCGGCGCTGTCTTCAGGATAGGATAGAACCGATTCGAGCCGATGGCGCTCCTGCAGGTCCATGCCCTGCAGTACGTCGTTGGTGAGTTTGTCGGGCAGGGACTGGACGAAATCGGCCAGGTCATCGATGTCGAGTTTTCCGGTGATGGCCAACAGTTCGGCGGTGTCCATCTCCTCGATCAGTGATTCGCGCACCTCGTCGCCGACCTCGAGCAGGATTTCGCCTTCATCTTTCAGGTCGATATGGCTCCACAGCAGTTTGCGGTGCGAGACGGGCAGGGATTCGAGCAGGTCGGCGACTTCTGCCGGCTGCAACGCCTTGATCAGTCGCAGCGCGGACTGGAACGAGCCGCTGTCCAGAATTTCTGCGACGGCGGACTGTTTGAACTGGTCGATGGCGTTGGCGGAATCGGGCATCGGTTTTTTTAGACAGTACTTTTTAAGGGGGCAGGGTGGTGTCTGCCCGTGAATCAGCGTGCCCGGCCGCAGGCCCGGCTGGCGTCAGCTGTTTAGTTTTGCCAACAGGTTCTGCTGGCGTTCTTTTTCAGTGCAGCCGAGAAAGCTTAGCGCCGGTCGGCGCACCGCGCCGACATCGGTTTTGAGCAGAATGCTTTTGACTTCGAGCAGTGAGTTGGGTGGCATGCTGAAATCGCGCAGGCCGAGACCCAACAGCAGACGGGTGTAGTCGCTGTTGCCGGCCATTTCACCACACATGGTCACGGGTATATCGGCCTTTTGTCCGGCTTCGATCACTTGTTTGATCAGTGTCAGTACCGACGGGTGTAAGGGGTCATATAAATAGTTGACCTGTTCGTCGATGCGGTCGATCGCGAGTGTGTACTGGATCAGGTCGTTGGTGCCGATCGACAGAAAATCCAGGTGTTTGGCAAATAGATGCGCTGAAATGGCAGCCGCCGGCACTTCGATCATGCCGCCAATGGGTAACTTCTCGTTAAACTTAAAACCCTTGCTGCGTAGCGAATCCTTGACGGATTCGAGTATCTGCATCGCCTGCAACAACTCTGGCACCGTTGTCAGCATCGGGTACATGAGTTTGATCGGTCCCTTTGCCGAGGCTCGCAAAATCGCGCGCAACTGCGGGATAAACAGTGAGGGATCACTAAGACAAAGGCGAATGCCGCGCAAGCCCATGGCCGGATTGTGGGCCAGTGGTCCGGTGGCGACCGACTCGGCTTCTTTGTCCGCGCCCAGATCCACCGTGCGCACGGTCAGCGGCGCGCCATTCAATGCCCGCATCACGCGGATATAGGTTTTGTAGTGTTCTTCCTCGTCAGGGATGTCATCGCGATGCATATAGAGAAATTCGGTGCGATACAAACCGACGCCATCGGCCTTGACCTTGCGCAGCAGTTTGATGTCATCCTCGACTTCGATGTTGGCGAGCAGGGTGATTTTCTCACCACTGGTGGCAACCGATTTGGCATCGGTCAGTTTGGTCAGTTCTCGCACCTTGCGGCGAATGTCGCGCTGGCGTTTGCGAAAGTGCTCGATGGTCTGTTCGACCGGTTCCGCCAGCACCAGGCCGGATTCGCCATCGACGATAATGGTCTCGCCGCCGTTGAGGTAGCGTCGGGCTTCGCGCACGCCAACCACGGCCGGAATGTTGAGACTGCGCGCAAGAATCGCGGTGTGCGATAATGGGCCGCCCATCTCGGTGATGAATCCGGCGACGCCGTGGGTTTGCATCAGTACTGTGTCGGCCGGGGTCAGGTCGTCGGCGACGACGATGCGATCGCGCCAGCTTCGCACGTCTTCTATCGGTCGTTTGCGGTTGGCGCTGGCCAGTGCATCGAGCACTCGGTTGAACACGTGATTGACGTCGTCGCGGCGGGTTGCGATATAGGGATCATCCATCGACTCGAACACGGCGATCACTTTGTCGCGCTGCAGTTTCAGCGCCCACTCGGCGTTGCATTTATCCTGCTTGATGATCTCCACCGGCGTGGTGGCGAGCATGGAGTCTTCCAGCATCAGCAGGTGTGTTTCGATGAACGCGCTGACATCATCGGGCGCGTCTTCGGGGATGATTTCGCTGACTTTCTGCAGCTGCTTTTTGGCGGCGGCGTGGGCTGATTTAAAGCGCCTGATTTCGGCGGTGAGCTGTTTGCCGGTGAGGTTTTTTTCGATAATGTCGGGCTGGTTGCGGCGCAGTACGTAGGCCGGTGCGATGGACACACCGCGCGATACGCCCATCCCGTTGAGCATCAGGCTCACTACTCGTCCTCACCAAAGCGATCTTCAAACAATTGCACCAGTGCGTCCATGGCCTGCTGTTCGTCGCTGCCATCGACACAGGCGCGCACCGTGATGCCACAACTGGCGGCCAGCATCATCACGCCCATGATGCTTTTGGCATTGACCCGCTGACCATCTTTTTCGATCTCGATGGTGCTGTCGAAACAGCTGGCGAGTTTCACCAGTTTGGCTGCGGCGCGTGCGTGCAGGCCAAGCTTGTTGATGATTTCAATGTCCTGTTCAAGCATGCGGGTCCCCGTGGTTCATTGCGATTAGCTGGCGGGATTGCCTGATCGTACCGGTGTCGGCAGCGTCCTATGGCGCCGGCTTGCCATCCATCAGTTGCTGGTGGCGATGTTCAAAATCGGCCGCGCTGTCGTAGCCATTGCCGCGCAACAAATAGTTGCGTACCGCCGCCTCGACCAGTACGGCGAGGTTTCGACCCGGTGCAACGGGTATGGTCAGCTCGGAAATCTCCACCCCCAGTACGTTGCGCCGCCGCTCGGGATAGTGCAGCCGGTCGGCGGGTTTGTCGGCTGAATCGTGGTCCATTATCTCCAGTTTGACGATGAAGCGCAGAATCTTGTGGTAGCGGGTGCTGGCGTGGCCATACATGCGCTGGATATTGAGTATGCCCAGGCCCCGCACCTCGAGAAAATTGCGCAGCAGTTCGGGGCAGCTGCCCTCGAT
>CAZYDV010000337.1:0-6681 GCA_964646405.1 uncultured Granulosicoccaceae bacterium
GTTCCCGGAGTGGTCGTTTGGCCTGCGCACCGCGTTGCTGCAGGAAAATGTCGACAAAGCGCGTGACGAGGGCGCCGAGCTCGTCGTGTTGTTGTCACACAACGGTTTCGATGTTGATCAGAAGATGGCACGCACGATTCGCGGCATCGACGTCATTCTCACCGGTCATACGCACGATGCCGTGCCCGAGGCGATAAAAATCGACCAGACGCTGGTGCTGTCGTCTGGCTCGCATGGCAAGTATCTGGGGCGTGTGGATCTGCAGTTCAGTGGTGGCAAGGTGGTCGACTACAACTCCACACTGATACCGGTATTCTCTGATGTCATCGAGCCTGATCTGCAGATGAGCAAGGCGATCCATGCGGCGCGTGCACCGCATAAGCAGGAACTTCAGCGCGTCATCGGCAAGACCGATGGTCTGCTCTATCGGCGCGGCAATTTCAATGGTACCTGGGACGATTTAATCTGCGAAGGCATGATGCAGGAGCGCGATGCCCAGTTGTCTTTTAGTCCGGGCTTTCGCTGGGGAACTACCCTTTTGCCCGGGCAGGATATCACGATCGAGGATCTGTACACCCAGACCGCGATGAGCTACCCGCAGGTCTACCGGCTCGAATTCAGCGGTGCCATGATCCACGAAATTCTCGAAGACGTCTGCGACAACCTCTTTAACCCCGATCCGTTTTTGCAGCAGGGCGGGGACATGGTGCGCGTTGGCGGTATGGGTTACACCTGTGCGCCCAAAGAGACCATGGGCAATCGCATTCAGAACATGACATTGCTTGAGACCGGCGAGCCGATAGACCCGGATCGCAACTACGTGGTGGCTGGCTGGGCATCGGTCAACGAGGGTGTGGAAGGCCCGGCGATCTACGATCTGATGGAAAAATACATTGTTGATCGCGAAGTTGTCAGTATGCCGCGCAACGATGCAGTGAAAATTATCGGCGTATAACTCGGGCGTGGGCAATGCTGCCTGTTACCCGATGACATAAAGCCAGGACGGAGGATGTGCGGCTGTAGCGCCTTCTCCTTTGAATTGCGAAAGTGCGCAAATTTCGCACTCGCGATGGTATTTAATCAACGGGAAACTGGAAGCAGACGCCCATGTCTCAGACCAAGGTTAATAAAGAAGCGGTATCCGGTGCGGCGTTAACTCGTCGCAAGTTGATGAAACGCGCACTGGCCGGTGGTGCGGGTGTTGCGATGGGTGGTGTCGGCACAAGCCACGCACAAGCCCCGGATCCACTGATCACACAAGTGCAGGACTGGAACCGCTATCTGGGCGACGGGGTCGATGCGCGGCCCTACGGCCATCCGTCAAAGTTTGAGACCGAGGCAGTTCGACGCAACGTTGCCTGGCTGACGGCCGACGCGAAGTCTTCAGTTAACTTCACCCCATTGCACGAACTGGATGGCATCATCACGCCCAATGGCCTGTGTTTCGAGCGTCACCACGGCGGCATCGCAGAAATCGATCCGGCGCAGCACCGGCTGATGATCAATGGTCTGGTCGATACACCGCTGGTGTTTACGATGCAGGACATTTTGCGCTTTCCGCGTGAGAACCGAATTTATTTTCTGGAATGTGCAGCCAACAGCGGCATGGAGTGGCGCGGCGCGCAGCTCAACGGCTGTCAGTTTACGCACGGCATGGTGCACAACGTTCAATACACCGGTGTGCCGTTGAAGTACCTGTTGGCCGAGGCTGGCGTAAAGGCCAGTGGCAAGTGGCTTTTGCCCGAAGGCGCCGACCCCTCACACATGACGCGCTCTATTCCCATAGACAAGGGACTCGATGATTGCCTGGTCGCGTTCAAAATGAATGGCGAGGCACTGCGTCCCGAACAGGGCTACCCGATGCGACTGGTGGTGCCGGGCTGGGAGGGCAATATGTGGGTCAAGTGGCTGCGCAGAATTGAAGTGGGAGATAAACCCTGGCACCAGCGCGAGGAGACGTCCAAATACACGGATTTGTTAGCCGATGGCAAGGCGCGGCGTTTCACCTGGACGATGGATGTGAAATCGGTGATCACCAATCCCAGTCCACAGGCGCCGATCGTTCACGGTCGCGGGCACCTGGTGGTCTCCGGTCTCGCCTGGAGCGGCCGTGGCAAAGTTAAGAGAGTCGATGTATCCGTCGATGGCGGCAGGAACTGGCACCACGCGCGGCTCGATGGCCCGTCGCTGTCAAAATCGGTGCAGCGCTTCTACTACGAGATGGACTGGGATGGTCAGCCGATGATTCTGCAGAGCCGTGCCATCGACGAGCACGGCCAGGTACAGCCCACCAAAGATGCCTTACGCAAAGCGCGTGGGCTGAATTCTATTTATCACAACAACAGTATTCAAACCTGGGCGGTCGATCGATTCGGAGGCTTGGAAAATGTTGAAGTATCCTGAGATGGCTTTGCTGCGAACAGCGTTACTAGCATTGTGCATCTGCGCCATGGCGCTGGCCAAACCGGCATTCGCTCAAAGTGATGAAATCGATGTCGCGAAGGGCGAGAAACTCTACAAACAATGTCAGGGCTGCCACGCGATCGGGCCGACCGCGGTGAATGGGTTCGGTCCGCAGCTCAACGGGGTGTATCAACGCGGCATCGGTGGCGTTGAATCCTACGATTACTCCGAGGCGTTCAAAAAGGCCATCGACTACGGCCTGCAGTGGGACGATAAAACGCTGGATGCATTTCTGGCCGCACCGGCATCGCTGATTCCGGGCACTCGCATGGCGTTTCCCGGTGTTGCATCAAAAGCGGACCGCTCAGTGTTGCTCGATTATCTGAACCTGATCGATGTCGATGGTGTGTTGCCGCCGCCTGCAAAAATTCCACGACAAGTCAGACCGGCGCCGAAAATTCCCGCCGCCGATTTCGCCCAACCCGCCCATGGCAAGCTGCACCTGGGCCGTGTCGCGCTGGCCGAAGAGGTCGCCGCGTGGGACATTGATGTTCGGCCCGATGGCGCGGGGCTGCCGGCCGGGCAAGGCAGCGTGGTCGACGGCACGCTTATCTACGATGAACAATGTGCGGCCTGCCACGGCATTTTTGGCGAGGGGCTGGGGCGCTGGCCGGTGCTCGCCGGCGGGCACGATACGCTGCTCGATGAGCGCCCGGAGAAAACCATCGGCTCGTACTGGCCCTATTTGTCGACGGTGTTCGACTACGTCAAACGCGCGATGCCGTTTGGCAATGCGCGAACGCTCTCCGATGATGACGTCTATGCTGTCACCGCCTATCTGTTATATCTAAACGATCTGGTCGATGAAGACTTCGTGTTGTCGCAGGGCAATTTCACCTCGGTGTCGATGCCCAATGCCGATAACTTCATCGCCGATAATCGACATCTGGAATCGGTGGCAGCCGATCAGCAGGAACCCTGTATGCGCGATTGTCTGGATCGGCCAGTGCAGATTACCGGGCGCGCCCGCATCCTCGATGTCACACCCGACGCCGACGATAGCGAAAACACGCTCGATTGAACCGCTATCGGCGGGTCGCGGCGATGGATCATTGCCGTTTCGTTGCCTGTTGGCAATGGCGTTGAACTTCGCCTTGCTCGATCATTCATCGTTTCGTACGCCGGATGTTCGGCGTGATTGCTGTGAGAGGTAACATGATCCGTACAATTGCGGTGGCGCTTCGTCATTTGGTGGCGGGCGCGAACGACCAAAGGCGGCAAGCAGCCTTGATTGTTGCAGCCGCGGCCGTGCTGCTGTCGGGTGCACTGTACTACGGCGTCTTTCGCTTCTGGGTTCCGCAGACGGGCGCGACACTGCCTGATCCGAGCTTTGGCACCTATCCGGCGCTTGTGCATATGCTCGTGCTCAGCTGGCTTGCCATTGGCCTGCTTGGCCGTGCCCGTGGTACCTGGCTGTCCGGATTTTTGCTGCTGGCCAGTGTGGTAGCCGAGTATCGATTCGGCACCTTCGACCCCTACGACAATCTGCTCGCCTGCATCGGTTTCATTGCAGGTACCGGTACGGGGCTGTACTGGCTTGGCCGTTATCGTCGCGGCCTCTTTGCCGCGGCAACACCTGCTGTGTCCAGTGTGTTGTTGCTGCTGTCGGCGGCACTAACTACCGGGTCCTTCTGTACCTATGGCTGTGGTGGTACCGAATTTGGCAACGCCGATCCGGTCTATCTCAGTTATCAGGAGCTGCGCAGTTCGGTGGCGGTTGAAGATCCGCTCGCACTGGGTGAGATAAGACGCGTCTATGTCTACCAGTCGGCCAACTTCCCCGAGCGCCGGGCCGTGTTTCTCAATCGCGAGAACGAGGGCATTCACGTGCTCGACAACAGTGATCCACGCAACCCGGTCAATATCGCGTTTATCTCGATCCCGGGCAACACCGAAATCAGCATTCGCGATGACTTCCTCTACGCCGACAGTTACATCGATCTGGTGACGCTGGACATCAGCAACCCGCTCGATGTTCGCGAGGTGGATCGTGAACTCAATGTGTTTCCATACGACGAATACCAGAACATCCCGCTCGATATCTATTTCGATTACGACGCGGTGGATCAATCCAGAGGGGTAGTGGTGTCCTATGTTCGCAAAGACTAACGCGATGGATGACTACCCGATGGCAGCACGAAAATGCCTGCCGTTGTTCGCTAGCGTTATGCTGGCTCTGGCCGGGTGCAATGGCGGCTCGTCTGACAACAGCGGTAACTCGGGGAATATCGGCACCGGCGGCTCTACTGCGCGCATGACGATCTCCGGTGACTACCTGTATGCGATATCGGGCAGCCAGGTGCAGTTGTTTGATATCAGTCAGCCGCAGGCGCCCAACCCGTGGGCGCGCGTGCAGGTGGCCTGGGACATTGAAACGCTGTTTCCCTATGGGGACTACCTGCTGATCGGCGCGGAAACCGGTATGCACATTATGGATAGCCGGGATCCGGCTTCACCCTTGTATCTGGCTGAATTTACGCATGCGCGGGCACGCGATCCTGTTGTCGCGCACGAGGGCTATGCCTATGTCACGCTGAAGTCCAACGGGTTTGGCAGCGCCGATCAACTCGATGTGATCGACATTCGCGATATCACCAATCCGCGACTGGTGCGCAGCATCAGCATGCAGGGGCCGACGGGTCTTGGCGTGGGTAACAACGATCTGTATGTTTGCGATGACATTGCCGGGCTTAAGATCTTCGATCTGAGCGATCGCGAATCACCCACCGTGATCGACACCATCCGCGACGTCAATTGCAACGACGTGATCGCCAGCGAAGGAATTTTGTACGTCATCACCGATGACTCACTGCGTCAGTACGACTACACCGTCAGCCCGCCACAGTTGCTGAGCGTGGTGGCAGAATCACAATTGCAGATCGCCAGTCAGTAAAAAGTTTGGGTGCTGTCAGGCTGCCGCGATAGCTGCTGCAAAACGAATCGGTCAGTGCATTAGTTGTCTGGTAGCGATTGTCCGTTTAGCGCTTGCTCTTCCTTTTCAATCCGCTCGTTGACGACATCCCGGATTTTGAGCTGTGCCAGTACGGAGAAATCGACGAACTCGACTCCGATGAAAAACGTCTCGTCGTAGAGCACGCTCGATTTTTTACACCACACGACTTGGCAGAGCACGTCGATGGGCTCTTCCAGCAGAGTCAATGTGAGGGAAAAGGTACTGCCTACCGTTTGCTGTTCCGGAACTCTGAGTTTCATTCCGGTTTCTGAAATATTCTCGCCGGTAAATCGCGGATGGTTGATGTCACCCGGTAGTGCACGTGTTCTTTGGTAGCGGCGTTGGTCGATCATACTGTCTCTCAAAACCTGTTACATATAAGGGGTATCGGGCATGAGTCGACCTGACTTGACTGGTACCTGATGACTAATCATAGCGGTTCAGGCGGATGTGCAAAGCATCTTTGCAATTGCTTGGGACGGGAGCTATGTGAACGCTCAAAAACGGTAAAAATACCGCTTTTTGCGCCAGTGTCGGTAATGTGTGTGATCGATGCGATTACTGGAAGGCAGTCATTTATAGATAAACGATAAATAGGAATGACAGTTACAACTGCGATTCCAAAATAAAGGGGGCATAGCCCGGCCAGGTCGCAGGTAACCCGGCCCTTTTAATACGGATTAGTCGAGTTGCCCCTAAACAAAAATCTGCGAAGGTGTGCGGTGCAGCGCGCCTGCGATGTAGCATGCCGTAACCATTGCTCCGTCTTCAGCCCGGCGGATGGCTCACGACTCTTGTACTTATATGACGCAGCGTTGTTTTTTACGGCGTCACGCGCAAAAGCAACGGCCGATACCATTGACCTGCCAGCGGAGGGGCGCCACCCTGGCGCCAGTTCGGGATTGCGGTCCCTGGGCTAGCCCAAACTAAAAGTTTGCCGCCTTGTCTGCCATGGCCTGAGATGAAAGATATTCATCGTAAGTACCACTAAAGTCGGTTAGTGCTTTGTCCTTGATTTCAACAATACGATTGGCAAGCGACGAGACGAACTCGCGATCATGGCTGACAAATATCAGGGTGCCTTCATAATGTTCCAAAGCCAGATTGAGTGCTTCAATCGATTCCATGTCGAGGTGGTTGGTGGGTTCGTCCATGATCAAAACGTTCGGTGAAGCCATAATCGATCGGCCAAACAGTAAGCGGTTTTTCTCACCCCCCGAACACACCGATACCCGCTTTTTGAAATCATCGCTGGAAAACAACAG
>CAZYDV010000338.1:0-6668 GCA_964646405.1 uncultured Granulosicoccaceae bacterium
ATGCGGATCGTTTTGTGGCTGAAAAGTGATAAGCGCTTTAAAGTTGCTGGTTGATCACATCAAGCCGGTAATCAGTAGCCACAAGCTTAAAGTCACCCAGGTCGCGACAAGAGACCAGTAGAGTATTGGGCGGGTTTTTCGGGGCACTGGATCAATGAAATCAGCTCGCCCGCTCTTGATGACAGGCCAGGTCCAGAGTAGGAAAAGTATGCCCCAAAAAGCCTGAATGTCGAGTAAAACAGCAAGCCAGATGCATCCCAGTCCTGCTATTGCGCGCCAGGCTGGTGCATTGTTCATGCTGTTGCCAGCGGTTGAGTCCAACTGCATGGATCGGCTCTCTTCAGTGGTCTGCCGAATCATGAAGTGTGCGCCTTGTCGGTCGGCTACCATGGTCCGTCCCTCTGTGAGGCTCGAAAAAGGCTTCCCTGCGTGGTCGGCGAGTGCGGCTAGAACATTGGTGCTGGATAAGACAGAAAAACAGGGCATCCAGTAGTTGAAGGTCCCTCGAATGGATTCTGGAACCTCCTCAACCCATGCCACTGGTTGACCGCCTCGATCAACAATTTTAAAGACCTGCCAGAGTTTGTCGGTCGTGCGTTCAAAGCGCCAGCCAAACAGGTCACTGTAAAAAGAATCGATCAAAGAGACATCCGCCACATGGAGATAGCGATCAACGACAAAGCCGTTCACGGGTGTCGAATCGCTGATGTCCGGCCCTTCGTAGACAGTGAAGCCTGCTCCAGACGGATCCCTGATCAGAGCGATGCGAGCATTGTCGTTAAACGGCTGCGGTTCAACTTCGATGATTGCACCCGCATGGCGGCGTGCGCTGGCAACGGTGGCGTCAATATCTTCAACGCTCACATAGGACATCCAGAAAGACGGCAATTTCATGTCGGCCAGACGCTTTGGCATACGGAAGATGCCGGCAACCAGCGACTGATTGACCGAGGCGAAGTCGTATTCGTCTTGACCCTGGAATGACCAGCCGAACATTGCTGCGTAGTCCCGGCGCGCCTGATCGAGATCGAATGTCGATAAATCAGTCCAGACGAATTGGTTGAATTGCATGTCTTTTTTCCACCGGTTGTGGTCTGCACAATGGATCATTGCTGACGCATTGCCTGATTGTTGCAACGATCCTGATGTCGATTTATTGTGCCATTGTGTTGAGCAGTCTCTATGTCTGCCAGCGTCGAAAAAGATCGTGGCGCTCTGGCTATCCTGCGCCGAAACCCCATAATCGTTCGTGTCCGTGCGCAGTGCCCGCTCTGTGCGGCAGGCGTCGTCTTCATCCTGATGCAACAGCATCAAGTCAACCACTATATTCCTACTGTCACTATCCAAAATGTCAGATTCTGTAACCACCACACAACTAACCGGTATGCGCGCGAAAGCTGCCAATTTCATCGAGGGTCGGCGCGCCGTCTCATTCATTATCGGGTTGATCCTGATCAACGCTGTGACGCTTGGGCTGGAGACGAATCACGCCGTGATGGATCGGTTCGGTTCCGTGCTCGTGACGCTGGATACGGCCATACTGCTCGTCTTCACGGCCGAATTGTTGATCAAGCTCTATGCCTATCGACTCGATTTTTTTCGCTCGGGCTGGAACCTTTTTGATCTGGCCATCGTCGTCATCGCATGGGTGCCGGCCAGCGGGCCGTTTGCGGTATTGCGCGCGTTGCGAGTACTGCGGGTTTTGCGTTTGCTGTCTGTGGTTCCGCAGATGCGCCGGGTGATTTCAGCGATTGGCCATTCGATACCCGGCATGTTATCCGTGATTGGTGTGTTGAGTATTCTTTTTTATGTGTCAGCCGTATTAACCACCAAGCTATTCGGGCAACACCCCGATCCACAGCTGCACGCCTGGTTCGGTTCGATCGGTTCATCGGCCTATACGCTTTTTCAGGTGATGACGCTGGAGAGCTGGTCGATGGGGATTGTGCGCCCGGTGATGGTGCACTATCCGTGGGCGTGGATATTCTTTGTACCCTTTATCATTATCACCAGTTTTGCGGTACTGAACCTGTTCATCGGCATTATCGTCGATGCGATGCAGATGGTTCAGCAAGAGAATCGAGCAGACGAGCAGGAGTCAGAGGATACTGTAGCGCTGCAACAGAACACCGCAGGTACCGATATTCAGCAGCAACTCGACGACATCAGGCAATCGATCGAGAAGCTCCACACAGCCGTTGCACCACGCGATCCATAGTCAGTGCCATTGCGAATCGCGATGCTGTCAAGTGGTCATACAGCGATTGATTCGGCCAGAATGATTGACAAACTGAAGTGCGGGGGCCGACAGTCACTGACTTTTTTGTTCCCCTTCAGGTTTTGAATATCTGGTTTCCGGAGCAAGTCCGGAATGACGGGTGTGCGGTGATGATGAGGTATTTGGCCCGATAGTCTGTCTGCCCGTCCGCAACTACCTGTCATGCCGTACTTACGTCATGCCGGACTTGCTCCGGTACACGGTAACCAGATGATTACGCTTATAGGGAAAAGCGATCGAAGTATTGACGACCAAGGGAAACGCGGATCAGGAAAGATCTTTTTCCAGCTGCAGCGACAGTGGTTTGAAATCCAGCGACTTGTACAGTGAGACTGCGTCGGTGTTGTCGGTCAGCACGCCAATGCGCAATACACTGGCGCCGGACTGTTTAGCAATCGCTTCTGCGTTTTGCATCAGTTGCCGTCCGTAACCGTGGCCGCGGTACGCGTCGAGTACCAGCAGATCGCCAATGTAGGCGTATTCCTGATCGCCGTCCTCTACGTCATCGCTGGTCATCCGGCGATAGATTGTGGCGTAGCCGATCACGCCGCTTTGCTCAACGGCCACCAGCACCGTGCCATCGTACTTCCTGCACTGATCGAACATGTCTTCCACATAAGCGGCGCTGATATCGGCACCCTTTGGCATAGAGGGCAGAATTTCTCGTTCGAAGTCCTGCAGCGCTTCAACACAGTGATGCAGCCCGGTATTGTCGGTGGCAGGATTGTATTCGCGAATCTGCATTGTTACCGTTAGAACTCCGCTAGAGTGATGCTTATCATACCTTTTATACTGTATGGATAACCCTGTGGGAATTCCCTGTTATCGTGAGTTGACGTCGGCCGACGTGCAGTCGGTGCAGGCCTTGCGGCTGGCGGTGATCGCCACAGATCCGGATGCCTTCACCATCTCGCCAGAGCAAGAGAAGCAGGGATCAATCGAAATTCTAGCGAGTGTTCTCGATCATTACTATCGCGCCAATGATCGTCTGGTATTGGGCGCGTTTTCACCGGGGCTTGTTGCGATGGTCGGGGCCGAGCCTGTGTCGAGTGGCCAGTTTGCCGGTGCGTTGCGAATCTGGGGCTTGAATGTGTTGATCGACCACCGTCGACAGGGCATCGCAACCTGTCTGATCGATCGTGTGGCCGAGTTAGCTCGTGCAACCACTTCGTCGAATCGAATGGTTCTGGAGGTAACCACTGGCGCTACTGCCGCTCATGCGCTGTACCGCAAGCTTGGGTTCGCAGAATTTTTCCCCGAATCAGATGTTGCGGCCGGGTCACTGATGATGGAGCGGATATTGTGACTGGCGGTTTCTTGTCAACTCTTTTGCTGTAACGGGAGGCTTAGTCATGCAGGGCGAGTGCAACTGTGGAGCGGTCAGATTTGAACTCAATGCTGATCCGGCGGGCATTTTTGTTTGTCATTGTTCGATCTGTCGGCGCGCCACGGGGAGCAACGGCGTCGCGGTAGTGGTTACGGCTAATGAGAATTTTCGCTGGCTATTCGGAGAAAACATGATCGCGAGCTGGAAAAAAAACCGGGTGCCGATTGGCAGACCTGGTTCTGCAAACAGTGCGGCTCAATGGTGCCCGGGCACAATGATGAGTCGCGTATGTTCGTACCCGCGGGATTACTGGGTCCTGATGCCGAGTCACTGCAGGTCAGGCATCATATCTGGGTAGACTCGCGCGCGAGTTGGGATGTCATCGGTGATTCCGGCAAACAGCACCGCGAGGCATTTGAAGGCTAGCGCGGTTGTGGTGATTGTTGGTTAATCGTGCCCGCTATCCATATAGGCTGCGGCGGTCGCATCGGGCAGAGCACTTGACGCATAGCTGAAAGAACCCTGTTCCTTAATCTGGCTGGCGGCCCGGATCAACTCACCCAGTGCGGCGCGCGCCAGCGAGCCACCGGTGCTGATGCGGCTAACGCCGGCCGTTTGTAGTTCATTCACGTTAAAGCTCGGCCCCGATAGCCCCATCACCACGTTGACGGGTTTGTCCACCGCGGCGCAGACGGTTGCGATGGCGGCCAGATCCGGTAGCCCCGGTGCATAGAGTACGTCGGCGCCGGCGTCGGCGAAAGCATTGAGTCGGTTTATCGTATCGCTCAGATCGGGTCGGCCCCACAAGTAGTTTTCAGCGCGCGCAGTTAACAAAAAGTGGTTTTGTCGAGCAATCTCTGCAGCAGCAGCGATTCTTTCTACGGCCGCCTCGAAGGAGTAGATTGGCGACTCGGTGTTGCCGGTGGCATCTTCAATGGATCCACCGGCAAGCCCTATCGCAACGGCTGCCTCAATAGTCTCGGCACAGTGTTGCGGCGATGCGCCAAAGCCGTTTTCCAGATCGGCGCTGATCGGCAAGTGTGTGGCATCGACAATCGAGCGGGCGTTGTCGAGCAATTGATCGCGACTGTACGCGCCGCAGCCGTCGCGTTTGCCGATCGAGAAAGCAAAACCGGCACTGGTGGTGGCCAGCGCTTCAAAGCCAAATGCGGTCAGTATTTTTGCCGAGCCGGCATCCCAGGCATTGGGCATCACCAGGCAATCTGTCTGTCGATGTAATTCAAGCAGTCTTTGATATTTCGTTTTCATTTCGCCTATATCTTTAGTTGCTCGTCAATTTCGTGAATAGTCCGGGCTATTTGGCGATCGGCCTTCCATTCGGCGCAGGCTGTGCCGCCCGCTGCGACCACAGCACCGCAGCGAATATAATGCCGCCACCGATGGCCATTTCGATTGACGGTATCTCGCGGAGCACGAGGAAAGCGAGGATGGGCGCGAGTGGTGTTTCCAGTGTGGAGACCAGTGCAGTTTCGGCTGAAGGGAGTCTGCGCGCACCCTCCACCAAAGTAACCGATGCGACGGCGAATACAAGGCCAAACAGAATCAGAGTGGGCAATTCGTGCGAAGGTGCGGAGAGTGGATCGCCGAGTCCGATGGCAATGGGTAGCAGAACAACCGATGACAGGGCCGCCGGCAGCGCAGCCGTGGTTGCCGGGACCTTGCGATAAATCACCATGGTGCCCGCCATCATTAACGTCATGAACAAGGCCAGCAGGTTACCGGCAAGCTTGCCTGAGCCCGCCGCGTCAGACACGATCAGCAGCACACCGGCCATCGCCGCCAGGCTTGCCAGTATCACCGTCCGGGTCGGTGCTTCGGCGATAAACAACCAGGATAACGCTGCAGCAATGAAGGGTGCTGCCGCGTAGATCAATACAACGTCGGCGACGCTGCTCAGTTTGAAAGCCGGGATAAATGCGGCGGTGCCGGCGGCCATCATCAGCGTTGCCAGCGCTGCCGTCTTGCCAAAAGCACGGATTTCCTGTTGCAGTCGGCCGATCGTAAGCAGATAAATAATCGTGAACATGGCGGCCGCGATGCCACGCCAGAAGATTATAGACCAGGCATCGGCGCTGACGTAATTGGTGAATATGCCGGCGGAGCTGAAAACTAGAGCAGACACGACCACCAGGATCAGGCCAGGACTGCGGGGTGAATTTCGTGTGTCCATAGGTAGTCACGCCAATCATCGAATCCTCGTTATACTGGTTTGCTACTGACAACAGCGTGTCAGTAGCAATCAAAAAGCGCTGCGAAATTCAGAGCCACATGTCCAAGAGCACGCGATTTTTCGAGATCATTCAGATGCTGCGCGCTGCCAACCGCCCGCTGCTGGCGCGCGATATTGCCGAGGCGCTTGAAGTGTCGGTACGCACGATCTATCGCGATATCGCTACCCTGCAAGCCATGAAGACACCGATCTATGGCGAGGCTGGAATCGGCTACGAGATGCGCCGAGGCTATGATTTGCCGCCGGTCAACTTTGATATCGAAGAGGCCGAGGCCATCTCGGTCGGGTTAAGTCTGATTGCCAGAACCGGAGACATCGGCTTGTGGAAGGCGGCTGAGCGTGCCTCGCGAAAGCTGGCCGAGGCAGCTCCAGGCACTCGTCAACTGGTGACATCGAGCTGGGGAGTCGAAGAACCTGCCGCCGTTGATCTCGCCGTTCTGCGCGCGGCGATCCGCGATGAATCGAAGCTTGCGATCGACTATCGCGACGAAGCTGGAAAGAGCAGCTCGCGTGTGGTGTGGCCGTTGGTGCTTATCTACTATGTCGATGCGGCGATGCTTGTCGCCTGGTGTGAATTGCGCGCTGCCGTGCGGCACTTTCGAGCAGACAGAATACGCGCGTGCCATGAACACCCGGAATTTTTCACAGGCAAAGGGGCAAAGTTGATCAGTGCCTGGGAGCAAGAGCAAAAAGCCGAGATGGTGTATTCGCGCTAGTGCATTCGATAGGCGCTGCAATCACACCGCTGAGATCAGCAACGCACTGGTGAGCGCGCAGGCGATTGTGCGCACATGGTTCCAGTGTGTCCAGCG
>CAZYDV010000339.1:0-6641 GCA_964646405.1 uncultured Granulosicoccaceae bacterium
CCGGCGTGCTGGTCTGGCGCCACGAGTGGAAGTCGGCCTCGATCTCCTTCGACCATTTGGAGTCCATCTCGTGGGAGTTGTACACGCCCTCGTGGATGCGCTGGAACTGGACGCGCGGGCCATGGATGTCCTCGCGCGGTTCCTGCGCGTGGACGTGGAGATGAAACGAGGCGACGTGGCGGAGGAGGACGACGTGACGCTGCCGGCTCGTGCTCGGGAACCATCTCGCCCTCGCCACCGAATTCCGGATAGGCAATCGACGGGATCTCGGCGACATCCAGACCGATCAGCTCGACTTCGTTGCGCACGCGCAGGATGCCAAAGATACGCAGAATCAGCGCAGTCACCAGACCCGGGATAAAGCCCAGCAGAATCATCACGCCAGCACCTTTGAGCTGACCCATGAACGAGATGGCAGGAATGCCTTCGGCACCCGGGTAGCCCGCGCAGAAAATGCCCACAGCGATCAAACCCCAGACGCCGCAGAAACCGTGCACCGCAACCGCGCCGACAGCGTCATCAATACCCATTTTCTCAAGCAGCTTGGCGCCTACCGGAATGATGATGCCACCAATGAAACCGAGCAGGAAAGCCAGCGGAGGGTAGAACAAATCGATTCCGGCAGCGATTGAGAAGATGCCGCCCAGACCGCCGGACATCATCCAGAATGGATCACGCGTCAGGAAGTAGGCGCCGATTATGCCTCCGGCAAAACCCATCAGTGTGTTGAACACAAATGCTGAAAGATTCGAAGGAATACCGTAGATGTTGATCCAGTTGCCGGCCGGATCGTAGATCAGACATGCGCCAAGGAAACCGAAGAACCCGACGATAATCAGCATCAGACCAGTGAGTGTCAAAGGCATATTATGGCCACGCAGATCATTGGCGCTGCCGTCGACGTTGTATTTTCCGATGCGGGGACCGAGCGGGATCAACACCCCGAGTGCGAAAAAACCGGCAATCGTGTGAACAACACCCGCGGCGGCTACATCACGATAGCCCCATTCGACGACCATCCAGCCGGTCGGATGCCAGCCCCATGATGCGCCCAGAATCCAGACGACTGAACCCAAAAGCACTGCCGTGATGATAAAGGCGCTCAATCGAATCCGCTCAATGACGGCACCCGAGTAGACTGAAGCAGTGGTCGCGGCGAACAGTGTGAACGCTGCCCAAAACACACCCGTCGCCTGGTCTTGCAGGTTGGGGCCCATCGATTCACCCCAGGGCACGCCGCCGGCTGCGCCTTCGTAGTCCCAGGCGCCTTTTAGATCGATGCCATCGGCGCCGAACGGCCAGTTGTAACCGGCCAGATAAATCCACCAGCCGAAGGCGAAGAAAGTCGGAATCATGAACGCGAAGGCGAGAATATTCTTGGTGCCGGAGGCCAGGCTGTTCTTCGAACGCGACGCCCCCATCTCGTAGGCGAGAAAGCCGGCGTGAATGCAGATCATCAACGCGGTACACCACCAATAATAGATTTCCAGGTTGATCGTCGTATGACCCGCCAGCGCGGCATCAATCGCCGCCTGGACCGCTTCTTCGTTCATATAAAGCCCCCTTGCATTATGTTTATGGCTCGCCGTTGGTGCCTTGTTGCGTCTGCGCTATGAATTCACCACGGGAAGGATACTGTCAGGATGACCTGCGGATGAGCAGGCGGATCAGTCCCTGATCACAGGGCGCTAGTATTGTTTGATTGCCCTAAATTATCAAGATGTTCTTGTGCCGATCCGGGATCGGCACAAGAACTGGTGGAGACCACTTATCCGGCTAGAACTTGGCGTACGCCTTGTTCAACTGCACCATGGGATGATCGGTCGACATCTGGAACTTGATCAACAGCTCGCGCGCTATCATGTCGCGATCCTGCTGATTGTCCGGCAGGTCCATGTCGGCCGGTACCGTCACCCAGCCATTGATGTTGCGATCGAATACCGCGGCGCGATTTTCTTCATAGCCCATGTGCACGTCTTCGAGCCAGTTGAGATCAGCCCAGCCCATGGTCTCCATGTACTTCTTCAAAAACGGCGTGACCCGATCGTAGTCGGGCACCAGGTTGACGTCGTAGCGGTAGCCAATGTGCTGCCCGATCGTCTTCTCGCGTTCCGAATCGAGCCCGTCGGTATTGATGAAATGATCGATATCGTTTGACATTGCGCCCTCCTCAGTAGCGTGTCATGTCGGGGCGACCGACCGTGTGCTGCGAACCGGCCAGTGGCACTTGCGCAAGCGCTGAAGCTTCCATCGTCAATGCAGCCAGATCTTCCGGCTCCAGTGAGTGCATGTAGGTTTTGCCACAGGCACGCGCCAGCAGTTGCGCCTCGATGGTCAGTGTGTGCAGGAAGTTGTAGACCCGCTCGGCTGCGGCATCGGGGTCGAGGCGCGCGCGCAGTTTGGGGTCCTGGGTGGCGACACCGACCGGGCAACGGCCCGTGTGGCAGTGATAGCAGTAGCCTGCCTCAACGCCCATCTCTGCCGGGAAATCAGCCTCGGGGATATCCTTGTTACAGTTCAGCGCCATCAACGATGAGTGACCAATCGCCACCGCGTCTGCGCCCAGTGCAATAGCTTTGGCCAGATCGCCACCGTTGCGAATGCCACCGGCATAGACCAGCGATACGTCGCCTGACTTGCCGACATCGTCCAGCGCCTTGCGGGCCTGACGAATCGCCGCGATCCCGGGTACGCCAGTCTCTTCAGTTGCCAGGTGTGGACCGGCACCGGTACCGCCCTCCATACCGTCGATGTAGATGACGTCGGGATCGGTCTTGGCCGCCATCCGCACGTCGTCATAGACACGCGCAGCACCCAGCTTTAGCTGAATCGGAATCTCGCCGTTGGTCGCCTCGCGAATCTCCTGGATCTTCAACGCCAGGTCGTCAGGGCCGAGCCAGTCGGGGTGCCGCGCCGGCGAGCGCTGATCAATACCGGCCGGCAGCGAACGCATCTCGGCCACCTGGTCGGTCACCTTCTGCCCCATCAGGTGGCCGCCAAGTCCGACTTTACAGCCCTGGCCGATGAAGAATTCACAGGCATCTGCCAGGCGCAAGTGATGAGGATTAAAACCGTATCGCGACTGGATACACTGGTAGTACCACTTCTCTGAGAAGCGTCGCTCGTCGGGGATCATACCGCCTTCACCCGAACAGGTTGCAGTGCCAGCCATGGTGGCACCACGCGCCAGTGCGGTCTTCGCCTCGTAGCTCAGCGCCCCGAAGCTCATACCGGTAATGTAGACCGGAATATCGAGCTCCAGCGGACGCTTGGCTCGCGGCCCGAGCACGGTTTTGGTCTCACACTTCTCGCGGTAGCCCTCGATCACGAAACGGGTCAGTGTGCCCGGCAAAAAGGTCAGATCGTCCCAGGACGGGATTTTCTTGAACAGCGAAAAGCCGCGCATTCGGTAGCGACCGAGTTCGGCTTTGATGTGAATATCGTCGATGACATTGGGCGGGAACATGAAGCTCTGGCCAATGACATCTTTATTGCGTTGGTTAGTCATAGATTATCCTTTGCGTCGGCCCGCTCTAGAGCACCAGCTTCTTTTCAGCCGGTTCGAGGTTGTCGTAGTTCCAGAGTTGCTTGCCAGCTACGATCTTGGTCAGATTTTTCACGCCCTTCGGCGCTTTCATGCCGTACAGCGCGAGCTTGGTCTCAAGCCAGGCAGCTTCGCCATCTGTGATCTCACCAGGCACGGCATCAACGCCAAGATCTTCAATCTCACCGCCGACGTAAATCGTGCCGTCGTACATCGAATCACCCAGGTTCTTGCCTGCATTGCCAAGAATTATGATGCGGCCACGCTGCATCATGAAACCGGTGAATGCCCCGGCGCGACCACCAATAATAATGGTGCCACCCTTCTGGTCGATCCCGGTTCGCGAGCCAACATCGCCCTTGCAGACCAGGTCGCCACCACGCATCGCGGCACCAAATGTGGAGCCGGCGTTTTTCTCGACCACGACGGTGCCAGCCATCATGTTTTCGGCACAGGACCACCCCACCCGGCCACTGATGCGAATGTTCGGACCATCGATCAGGCCGCAACCGAAATAACCGAGGCTACCCTCAAAGTTGAGGTTCAGGCGGTTCAGAATCCCCACGCCAAGTGAATGCTTGGCACCCGGGTTCTTAATCGTGATGGTGCCGTGACCGGCTTTCATCAACTCGCGAATCTTGATGTTGATATCGCTGATTTCCATCGACGCGGCATCAAACTCTGCAGACTTTGCAAAATCGACGTCGATGCCATCCGGGTAGGTAAAATTCTCTTCAGCTGATGGTGAAAAGAATACCTGCTGCGTGCGACCGGAGAGTTGCTCCGTGTGCATGCCGAGTTTGTGTGACTCGTGCTCCTGATTTAGCTCTGCCATACGCGGACCTCCCCCTCGTAGGGATCAAATGTGTCAATTTCGTGCGGAAAGATACTTCGGATGGCAACTTCCTCAGAGGCCATCGCGATCAGATCGTCACTCTCGTAGAGGACCATGGGCTTCGCGGCCATCACGTCTTTGGCCATACCCAGCGAATCACCGGTCGCAACCAGATAGGTGAACACACCATCCAGCTCGTCAACCGAGCGACGCATCGCCGCTTCTAGATCGTCACCCTCATCGATGCGATGGGCGATATAAACGGCGATAAGCTCAGAATCGCAGTCAGACATGAAGCGATGTCCACGGCGCTCAAGATCGCGACGATTGGTCCAGTAGTTGGTCAGCTGCCCGTTGTGCACGACCGAGACGTCATTGAACGGATAGGCCCAGTAGGGGTGTGCCGAGCGGATATCAACATCGGACTCGGTGGCCATTCGGGTGTGGCCGATCGCGTGGGTACCGTCGAAACCACTGAGACTGTATTGATCTGAAACAACCGTCGCATCGCCCAGATCCTTAATCAATTCCAGCGCGTGACCAATTGAGAGTATCTCTACGCCTTCAATGTCCTCGATGTAGTCGATCAGGCGTTTCAGATCACCGTCGAAAGCAAATCGATATCGATAGGCATATTCGGTCGCCTGCTCTTGCAGACCCAGTTTGGCGCCCATCTCATCGAGCCTGCTGTCGACCGTGGTCTTGCGTTCGGCAACCTGTGTGTGAATGTCGAAACCGCTGGCCAGGTCTTCCTGCTCAGCCACTTTGAAACGCATGACGAGGTCACTGCTCTTTTCGTCCCCGTACAATGCAAACCCCGTTGAATCGGGTCCGCGATGTTTCAGCGCCTGCAACATTGAGGTCATCTGACCGCCGATGTTCGCGCTGGAGCCGCGGTGTATCAGCCCGGCTATGCCGCACATAAAAGCCTCCTGTAAGAGAAAAACACCCGCCGCACCACCGGCTTCTTATAAACCCGGCGTCACGGCGAGCGCTGTAAGTTTCGAAACGGGGTGACTAGGGCAGACAATCCATGTATTGGTCTGAGTCCCAGTCGGTGACAGTCGCCATGAATTTCTCCCACTCGTCGTTCTTGTACCAGTGAAAGACTTTGTACATTTCATCGGGCATCGAGCCCTTGATGACATCGTCGGCGGCAAGCCTGTCCAGCGCCTCACCGAGAGACATCGGCAGCTTCTTGACCTGTTTGCCCGCCTCCATGGCTTCGTAGATATTGCGTTCCTCGGGCTCACCCGGATCGCGATTGTTATCGATGCCGTCGTCAAATGCGGCAAGAATGCCGGACCCCATCAGGTACGGATTCACCATGGAATCGACTGAGCGGTATTCAAAACGACCCGGCGCAGAGACGCGCATGCCAGTGGTCCGGTTCTGATAACCCCAGTCGGCAAATACCGGCGCCCAGAAACCGGTATCCCAGAGACGACGATACGAGTTCACCGTAGAGCAGCCGATAGCGGTCAGAGCGCCGATATGCTCCATAAAACCACCAATCGCCTGCAGACCAACCTTGCCCGGCTTCTGAGGATCGTTGTCGTCCGGCATGAAGGTGTTGTCGCCACCTTCGACGTAGGTGAACGGACCGGGCATCCCGGGAATGTCACCCTCACTCTTGAGCATGATCTTGTTGACGACGTCTTCGCCGCCGCGCCACAACGAGACATTGTGGTGACAGCCTGACGCCGAGACGCCCATGAAGGGTTTGGTCATAAAGCAGGCAATCAGATCGAATTCGCGCGCGACCTGGGCGCAGATCTGTCGGTAGGTGGACAGTCGATCGGCATTGCGCAGCACATCATCGAACTGCCAATTGAGTTCCAGCTGCCCGGGCGCGTCTTCGTGGTCGCCCTGGATCATGTCGAGCCCCATAGCCTGAGCATATTCGATCACCCGCATGCTCACCGGGCGCAGCGATTCAAACTGATCGATGTGATAACAGTACGGATTAGAGTAACCGCCATCGGGCTTGCCATCTTCGCCCTTCTTCAGCCACATCATCTCTGGCTCAGTGCCGCAACGCAGCTGCAATCCGTGCTTTGCTTGAAATTCCTTGTGCTGAAATTTCAGATTGCCGCGGCAGTCGGATGTGAGATGACCACCAGGATTGACTTTTTCCTCGCGGTTGCGAAAGCAAACACAGAAGACTCGTGCAATCTTTTTATCCCACGGAAGCTGCACGAAGGTCTCGGGATCAGCGATACCAACGAGCTCCGCCGCCTCCGGGCCATAGCCAATGTAATC
>CAZYDV010000340.1:0-6638 GCA_964646405.1 uncultured Granulosicoccaceae bacterium
CCGCGCACGGGTTGCAGGCCTTGGCCGCGCACGGGTTGCAGGCCTTGGCCGCGCAAGGGTTACAGGCAGCCTGGGCCGTTGCCGGTGCCAGCAGTAAAGGGATAGCGGTTGGCAGCGTGGCAGCGCCGACAAGCATGGTGCCCGAGACGATGGCGGCACTCAGCGGTTTTCGGGAAAAAATCTGGCGAGTCTTGTCTTTCATCATGGGCAACGTCCTCCGGTAACTTGGTTCTTGTGATCAGCGTTCAGGGCACTACGTTCTACGGTGGACAACCACTCCCCGGCGAAGTTCGTCTGACGACGGCGCGGAAGTTGTCTCATTGCGTCTCCCCACCGGATTCCGAATACTTGACTATTGAACTTTTCCGCCTGTGATTGACCCAATCAACACGCAACGCACCAGAGACGTCAGCCACTTGGATTCAGCCACACAAACCGGCGAAACTTTCGACTTCGCGAAGACAATCGAGCAGTGCACTAGGGCAGAGCTTGAGGCAATGCAGTCTGCCGGTGAGCGCATAGCAAACTGCTACCGCCTGCTGCAAAAACACGAAGAGTACGGCAACGTGGTCCGGGAAGTTTTAAAGGACCAGGGTACCTTTTATGAGTTCGAGCACTATCCTTCCGGCGATGTGCAGGATACAGAGACTTATGGTCAGTATTTCTATCACGCGCACCGCGGCATAAACGACGAGAACGGACACTTCCATACCTTCCTGAGAGCAGGCGGCATGCCTGGCGGCGTCAAACCAATCGAGTATCAGGGCGAGGCAGAGTGGCCGCTGGGCAGTGAAGCACTCAGCCACCTGATCGCGATTTCGATGGATAAAAGAGGTTATCCGATCGGCCTTTTTACTACCAATCGCTGGGTCACGGGCGAGGCCTGGTACCGCGCTGAGGATGTGCTGACCATGCTCGATCACTTCGATATGGATCTGCTCTATCCGTCGTGGCCGGTCAACATCTGGATCAGTGCAATGATGCAGCTATTCAAACCGCAGATAGAGTATCTGTTGCTGGAGCGAGACGCCGCAATCAACCAATGGCAGGCGAACAAACCGCAGGTTGATGTCTATGAGGATCGGGATCTGGAAGTCACCAGCCAGTTGCTGGTCGATGTCGATGCGCAAGTGAAGGCGATCAATCAGGCGCTGGCCTGAGTGAGTGGCGACGGCGCAACCGCTGGCGCTTACGCGTTAGTGGCGAAATTGTTGAAAAACGCCTTGCTCGCAGCGTCGGTGGGATAGAACGTCTCGATCCGGAGCTCCTTTGCGGTAATGTCCTGGGTGGTACCGAATGCCGAGATCACCGAGCACACCGACAATACAACCTCGCCCAGCGTGATCTGCAGCGGCAGTATCGGCAGCAGTGTATCGGTCGCTGGCAGGTCTGACACGTCGACATACTGCTCAAGCTGCTGGTAGCGTTCCAGCAGTTCACTATCCGTCGAATCGATTGCCTCGCGCTTTAGCCGCAGCATAAAGGGCCCGATCACCACATCCCAATTGGCGATGAACTGACGCAGGCCGTTCGGGTGAACCGTTAACAGCGCCATGTTCTTCTCGCCGTTGTCGCCGACGTTTTGCCACATCTGTTGCGGGTCTCCGGTCTGGCTGAACAACCAGCCGGCCGCGGCATTGAGACGCTGGATGTTCCACTGCCTGTCGAGTACGAAAGCCGGATACGGATTGTGGTGCTGCATAATCTCGGTCAATGCCTCATTGACTGTCGCCATCGAGGGCTCATCGAGACGGCTCTCTTGATAGAGATCGGCGAATCCCGCCGCATTGAGTATCCGGTTGCGTTCGCGCAATGGGACGTCCATCGCCTCGGATAATCGCAACACCATGTCGCGACTGGGCTGGCTGCGGCCTGTCTCAAGCCAGCTAACGTGCCGTTGTGACACCTGTGCGGCCAGCGCAAGCTCGAGCTGACTCATCTTTCGAAGCCGCCGCCAATGCCGCAGGCCCTCGGTGAATTCGCTGTGTTGCATCGACGATAGCCTCGTTCATCGGCCGTGAATCTGTCTGCATTCAAACCCGAAATTGCACTCACCGCAATAACCTCTCAGGTAATTGATTCGCATTGCAGTGGGCAGAAGAATACCTGACGAGCATCGCTCGAATGATCTTGCAACCAGGAGCCCGATATGACCCGCAGAACACTGGCAATAGCCATGCTGATTCCATTCACCGCACTGACCCTGTACGCGCTGTACAAGGTCGGCTACATCGGCGTAATCAACTATCTGCTACACGGACCGGCTGGCTGGCAGGTTTTTGCTGATCTGGTCATCGCCTGCGTACTGGTGCTGAGCTGGATGATTCCCGAGGCGAAGCGTACCGGGCGCAACCCGTGGCCCTACGTGGTACTGACGGTATTGATGGGGTCATTCGGCCCGTTGCTGTATCTGGCACTGGGCGACAGCAAAGCCACTATCGATTAAACCGCCCACCCGGCAACTGTCTTTTCCGCTCATAAAGGTGATAATAGCTCGATCATTTGATCGGCCGAACCGGCTGGCTGTCCGTGCACCGCGGCGCCGTGTCCCCTATGAAGAGCATCGATGAAACCCTGACCGCGATCGTCAGCCGCGTGACCTATCACAACCCGGTCAGTGGCTGGTCTGTGTTGCGGGTTCAGCCGATGAACACACCCAACCAGCAAGAGACCGTCACGGTTCACCAGACGCGCGTGTTCGCCGGCGCCACGATGACCTTCAGCGGCAGCTGGACCACCAACCAGAAATACGGCCGTCAGTTTCGCGCCACGCAGGCCACTGAACGCAAACCGGCAACTACCGCTGCGATCGAAAAATATCTGGGCTCAGGGCTGATCAAGGGCGTTGGCCCCAAGACGGCGAAAAAAATTGTCCGACACTTTGGTGCTAAAACGCTCGACATCTTCGAGCACGACATCGAGCAATTGACTGATGTCGAGGGTATTGCACAGCGTAAGCTCGTGACGATCAAAAATGCGTGGGTCGAACACCGCGCCATCAGCGAAGTGATGATGTTCCTGCAGGGGCATGGTATCAGCACGCTGTTTGCCGTGCGCATCTACAAAAGCTACGGTGACAAGGCCATTGCGATGGTCAGCGAGGATCCCTATCGACTGGCCAATGATTTTTACGGCATCGGCTTTTTTTCAGCAGACAGAATTGCGCTGAGTCTGGGTTTTGCCAAAGACAGCCGGGAACGGATCATCGCCGCGATCCGTCACGTGCTGGCGGCAAGCCGTGAGCACGGGCATTGTTATCTGACATTGAAACAGATCGATCAGGGTGTGCTGGATCTGATTGAAATCAGTCTCGACGATCGCCTGCCGATGGAACTGGCACAAATGAAAAGCGATGACAAGCTGCGCACCCGTCATCTGATCATCCACGAAGAAATCTGCGAGTGTTTCTATTCGAAGACGCTGTATCACGACGAGGATTATGTGGCGACATCGCTGGTGGCCAGGCGCCGTGACATCGAACAGGACGATAACCGCGTCGCGAGCTGGGTAGAACGCTATTGTGCGCAGAACGAAATCAATCTCAGCGATGAGCAGGCGCACGCGGTGCATAATGTTGTCAAGCACGAATTCTCGGTACTGACCGGCGGCCCGGGCTGCGGCAAGACCACCACGACGCTTGTGATTGTTCGCCTGCTCGAGGCGATGCAAAAACGCGTGTTACTGGCCGCGCCGACCGGTCGCGCCACCCAGCGCATGAGCGAGGTCATCGGCCGCGAGGCAAAGACTATTCACCGTTTGCTGGTCTGGAAAAACGGTGAGTTTCAGATGAATGAACAAGCGCCGCTGGAAGCTGACTTTCTGATCGTCGATGAGTGCTCGATGCTTGATATCAGTCTGTCGGCGGCGTTGCTCAAAGCCGTGCCAATGGGCTGTCAGGTATTGTTCATTGGCGATGCCGATCAATTGCCATCGGTCGGTGCCGGCAATGTATTAAAAGATATCATCGCATCTGAATCGATTCCGTGTTTCCGCCTGACCACGGTATTTCGTCAGGCCGCGCAATCGCAGATTATTCAATTCGCCCATGCGATCAATCAGGGGCACACGCCGATGATTGCCTCACCGTTCAAGGCGCCCGACGTCTGGCGGGACGACACCGATTGCCTGTTTATCGATTCAGACGAGGCCACGCAGGAGCAGTTGGGCTTCATCACGCGGGTCAAACGTCACTATCAATGGAAAACCACAGAGCTTGAAAAGCTGACGCAGGACTCACCGTATGAATTTCGCGTGCGCGAGGCGATCACCTCGGCGTATCAGGCGGAATTTTCAGTGCCACAGAAATTCGAGCACGTCGATCTGGAAAAACTGCAACAGAGCGAAAGCGACATCGACGCCTTCAAGTCGGTGATCCGGCAGATTCATCCCTGGTCGTCGCTGCACTATGGGCTGACAGCAGTCGACAGCGTCGTCAAGTTGTACATGCAGTGGATACCCGAATACCGAGGCGATCAAACCGAGATACAGATTCTCACCCCGATGACGCGTGGCACACTCGGCAGTGTCAATCTCAATTCGGTGATTCAACAGCACGCCAACCCGCCGAGTAAAGATCGCTGTCAATTAAAAGTGGGGGAGCGCATTTTTCGCGAAGGCGATCGTGTTATTCACCGAAGAAACAACTACGACTTGAATGTATTCAATGGCGATATTGGCAAAGTCGTCAGTATCGACAACGAGAACCTGACCTGCGTGGTGTCTTTTTTACCCGATGGGCGGGAAGTGGACTATCGCAAGGAAGATATCATGGAGCTTGATCTGGCCTATGCGATCACCATTCACAAGTCACAGGGCAGCGAATTTGGCGCCATTATCATCCCGGTGCTGACGCAGCACTTTAAGATGCTCTATCGCAACCTGATTTATACCGGGCTTACTCGTGCCAAACGTCTTGCCGTGTTTGTCGGCAGCCGGCGCGCACTGCACATGGCAATCAAACAACAGGACACGAGCTTGCGCCAGACGGCGCTGGAGACGTTGATCCGTTAACTCTATTCGGCTATTTTCCGCCAGTGCAAAATGCGCTGCCCATCAGTGGATCCGGCCTCTCGCACCGGGCGCAAAATCATCGTCTCACCCTCAAAGGATACGTCGCGGACCTGATCGCCTCCCAACCAGGCCGCATTGGCGCTGGCATCGACCCGCGTGATCAGTTGATTGTCGTCGTAACGGTAGTGACCACAATACGAATTGTATTCGCGATCGCTATCGGCTGGCAGGTCGTGCCTGCTGTCGCACAACACGCAGATCATTCGCCCGTCCGGTCTTAGCGACACCAGCCCCATCGCTGTGTTACCGGCGTAGGGTGCAGGCAGCAATTGACCATCATCGGCGACGCATCGTGTGTGTACCAGTTGCCAGGTGCCCGTGATCGATTGCATGGCCGTGTCCTTGTTTCAGTTTGCTCGACAGTATAGGTCGGTACGGGCGGGGTTTATAGCTTCAGTCTCCTCATGCTCGGCAGCCGTTGTACAATGGCCACCCGGGTTGGCACACCAGATCGAACATTCGCCGATAGTTTGCCAGCAAGGTGTATGGTCCGTCGCATCCGGCGCACAGGCACAACTCCAGAGGATCACGCATGGCGTGGACAATCGGCGTCGATGTGGGCGGCACCTTCACCGACTTTTTTGCAAGCGACAGCGAAAGCGGTGCTTTCCATGTAGGTAAAACGCCGTCCACTCCTGCCAATCCGGCGCAGGCGATTATCGATGGTTTGCAGGCGCTGTGTGCCGCGCACGAGATTCCGATCGAACAAATCGAAAGGCTGTCGCACGGCACAACCGTTGGCACCAACGCGCTAATCCAGCGCAAAGGCAGCCACGTCGCGCTAGTTACCACGAGCGGGTTTCGCGATCTGCTTGAAATCGGTCGCCAGACGCGCCCGCACATGTACGATCTGCAAACCGATTATCCACCACCTTTGGTGGCGCGCGAATTCCGTTTTGAGTTGGCCGAGCGAATTGACGCCAGCGGCGAAGTGGTGCTGGCACCCACGGCCGATCAGATCAAAGCGGCAGTGAAAGCGGCGCTGGCAACGGGTGCCGAGGCGATTGCAGTCGGATTCCTGTTCGCCTTTCGCAACCCGACACACGAGCGAGAAGTCGCCCAGGTGCTCGCCGCCGTGGCGCCAGGGCTACCGTTGTCGCTGTCGTCCAGCGTACAGCCGGAATTTCGCGAATACGAGCGGCTGTCTACCACGGTGTTGAACGCCTATCTGCAACCGCTGATGGGACAATACCTGCAAACGCTCGAGGACGGCATTCGCGCATTGGCGCCCGCTACGGCGATTGGTATCAACCAATCCAGTGGCGGCCTGATGTCGCCGGCGCGGGCGCGCGAGCTGCCGGTGCGCACCGCCTTGTCAGGCCCTGCGGCAGGTGCTGTTGGAGCGGCCCATGTCGCCCGCCAGACCGGGCGGCAAAACATCATCACTCTCGATATGGGGGGCACCAGCGCGGATGTTGCGCTGATCCGCGATTATCAGGTAGACATTGCCTTTGATCGCGATGTCGCCGGCTTTCCGATTCGGCTGCCGAGCGTCGATGTCGAGACGGTTGGCGCGGGAGGCGGCTCGGTCGCCTGGTTTGATCGCGACGGCCTGCTTAAAGTCGGAC
>CAZYDV010000341.1:0-6624 GCA_964646405.1 uncultured Granulosicoccaceae bacterium
AAAACAGGTCTTTTCGACATAATTCGCCGGTTGATTATCCGCTTGTGATCCGGCCGCGCAGCCGTTGGCTTCGCACGCGCAGCAGGCAGAGAAAATTGACAGGAAACAGATCAGCTTATGGAGTATATTCACTAAATGGCAGATTTCAGGAAAAAGACACCGGATTGGGCAGCAGCGCAACCGCAGCTACGTGATTGGTATGCTGGCGCGCTCGGCACCGCGGTACTGGAAACCGTTGCCGGCAAGCTGGATGAAATTCTGCCCGGCATATTCGGCTACCAGGGGCTGCAGGTCGGGCAGATAAGCCCTGATAAAAACCTGCTGGCCAGTGCCGGTCTGCACCGGCGGGTCGTGGTCGACAGCGAGGCCGACGTCGATAACGTTCAGATCTCCGGTGAGCTTGAGCACCTGCCGATCAGCAGCAACTGCGTCAATCTGGTGTTCTACCCCCATTCGCTTGAATTCTGCGAAAACCCGCACGGCGCCCTGCGCGAGGCGGATCGGGTACTCACCGCTGACGGACATCTCATCATTCTTGGCATCAATCCGTACAGTATGTTCGGCATCGCCCGGGCCGTCGGCGGTCTGCGCAACAGTGTGCCCTGGTGCGGGCGCACCTACAGTCGCTCGCGTCTGACAGACTGGCTGTCGGTTCTGGGTTTTCGAACCATCAAGGTCGAGACGGTCTTTCTGCGTCCACCCGTGGCGCGCCGGCGGATTCTCAAGAGCGCCAGGCACCTCGAGCGCGCCCAGCCGATTGCCGGATTCGTCGGTGGTATTTATATGATTCACGCGCGCAAGGTCAGCACGACCCTGACTCAGGTCAGACCGCAGTGGCGCGCGCCCAGGGGGCGCCTGATCACTGGGGCCTTCGCCCAGCGCGGCGCCGTCGCCAGACGCACACATAACGACAAATGACCCACGCTGGTCCCGGCGCCGGTCGCGCTATCCCCAACGCGTAAACCTCGATGCGGCAAATCGTACTGGATACCGAGACGACCGGCCTCGAGGTCGCACTCGATCATAGAATCATCGAAATCGGTGGTGTCGAAATTATCGATCGGCGACTGACCGGGCGACACTTCCACGAGTATTTGCAACCCGATAGAGCAATCGATGCGGGGGCGCTTGAGGTCCACGGCATTACCACCGAGTTTCTCGCTGATAAGCCCCGCTTTCCTGACATCGTCGATGCGTTTCTCGACTTCATCGAAGACGCGGAGCTCATCATCCACAATGCCCCATTCGATGTCGCCTTCCTCGACCACGAACTGCGCCTATGCAAAGCCAATACCCGCACTGATCTGAGTTGCGCACAAGTGATCGATTCGCTCGCTGTCGCACGTAAGAAGTATCCGGGGCAGCGCAACAGTCTCGATGCGTTGTGTCGACGGCTCAGTGTAGACAACACGCGCCGAAAACTGCACGGCGCTCTGCTCGACGCCGAAATTCTCGCCGATGTCTATTTGTTGATGACCGGCGGCCAGTCCGCTCTGTTGCTCGAAACCGCACTGGACTCAGAAGCTGATGGCAGCGCGACCGCGACCGCGAAAGAGGCGATCATGCACGATGACTTGCCGGTTGTTACGGCAACACTTGCCGAAATCGAGGCACACGGCGAGTGGCTTGCCCGACTTGCAGAGCAGGGCGAGGGCGGATGTGTCTGGAATAATCTGCAGCTCGATCAAAAATAGCCATTGCGCGCGCGGTGTGTGTGACCGGCGTCTGGCTGCAACACTCGCTCACGTCTAGCCGTGTTTGAGGATTCGCTCCTTCTCGCGCGCCCAGTCTCGGGATTTTTCTGTCGCCCGTTTGTCGTGCGTCTTTTTGCCCTTCGCCATACCGATTTCGAGCTTTACCCTGGCGCGCTTCCAATAGAGCGTGAGGGGCACGATGGTGTAGCCCTTGCGTTCGACCTGACCAATCAGTTTGCCGAGTTCTTCGCGGTGCAGCAGCAGCTTGCGCCGCCGCACCGAATCCGCGACCACGTGTGTCGAGGCCGACGTCAGCGGGGTGATGTGACAGCCATGCAACCAGGCTTCGCCCTGATGAATAATGACGTAGCTCTCCGACAGTTGCACACGACCCGCGCGGATACTTTTGATCTCCCAGCCCTGCAGAACCAGGCCGGCCTCGTAGGTTTGCTCAACGGTGTAATCGTAGCGGGCGCGTTTGTTTGCCGCGATGCGACTGCCACCGTCGGCGGCGCTTTTCTTTTTCTTCGTTTTACCCATATTCTTCTAGTGTATAGCCTCGAGTGTCCAATAGGTACAGATGCCAACCATTAACCGCTCGGCGCTGGTGCCGTTCAGCGCCAGACAGATGTACGATCTGGTGAACGACGTCGCGTCCTATCCGGCTTTTCTGCCGTGGTGTTCCGGAGCCATGGAGATCGAGACGGGCATCGATTATAAGATCGCTCGGGTGGACATTCGCAAGGGGCCCGTACGCCAGCAGTTCACCACGCGCAACGTGCTGGACGACCCCCGGCAGATAACGATGGCGCTGGTCGAAGGACCGTTTCGCAGCCTGGATGGAAAGTGGCAGTTTAGCGATATTGGCGACGCCGGTTGCCGCGTGAGCTTTGATATCGAATTCAATTTTTCCGGCCTGTTGCTGCAAAAGGCATTGGGGCCGGTGTTCAATGAAATCTGTTCGCGATTGGTCGATGCCTTTGTCGCGCGTGCGCACGAGCTCTACCAGTGAGGATTGAGGTGGTCTATGCCTTGCCGGAGCGGCAGCACAGTTGCTGGGTGGAGTTGAGCGACGGCGCTAGTGCCGCGCAGGCGCTGCAGGCCAGCGGCTTCATCAAGCAGTTTGCAGATGTTTCTCTCGACAGTCCGGTTGGCGTTTTCGGTGATCGCGTGGAGCTGACCGATACCCTGCGCGATGGAGACCGGCTGGAGATCTATCGACCGCTGGTCATGGACCCGATGCAAGCGCGCCGCGCGCGCGCGGCGCAACAAAAAAGATAGTCGCGTGAATACCGGTCAGCGATTGTTGCCGATGTCGCCGCGTTCGATTCGCGTTACCCGGCCCTCGCCGAAGTAGAGCGTCAGCCGCTGGCCGACCGGACGCTCACCAGAACGGTTCAGGCTGTAGACATAGTCCCAGCGGTCGGGGCGGAATGACTGCTGCAGCAGCGGATTGCCGAGTCGGTTCTGCACCTCGGCCTTGCTCATGCCCTCTTCAATCTGGGTGACTGCCGATTCGTCTAGCAGATTGCCTTGCTGGATATCGATTTTGTGTGGTCGTGGCAGCCACCACGAGCCACATCCGGCCAGGGTAGTGGCAAGGATCAGTGGTATTAGCACACGCAAGGATTGAGTACTCGATTTCAAGGCAGCTTCCCGGTCAGTCGGCGGATTCTCTTACACTTTGAACGGGCCAGGCTATTGCGTGTCCGACGGGTTGCAAAGTCGTAACGGCGCGTCACGCCTCTGCGTCGGCCAGTGCGGCGTCAGCCAGCATCTCGCGCGCGTGCTCGCGCGTGCGTTTGGTGATTTTTACACCACCCAGCATGCGCGCAATTTCCTCCAGCGATTCCTCTTCGGATAGCACGTGCGATTCAGCCAGAGTCTTCTTGTCACTGGCGTGTTTTGTCACCTTGATATGATGATGGCCTTGTGCGGCGACTTGTGGCAAATGGGTGACACAAAGGACCTGGCAGCGGCTGCCGAGCTGGCGCAGTTGTTTGCCCACGGTCTCTGCGACACCGCCGCCCACACCGGTGTCGACCTCATCGAAGATCAGCGTCGGCACGCGATTGCGCTCCGATCGAATCAGCTGCACGGCGAGGCTCAGTCTCGACAGTTCGCCGCCCGAGGCCACCTCGCTCATGGGCAGTGGTGCTGCGCCCGGATTGGCGCTGACCTTGAAGACCACCGCGTCGTTGCCGTGCACCGAGGGTTTATCGGACTTGCCGGGTGTTAGCGCGATCTCGAACTTTCCAGCCTTCATGCCCAGTGACTGCATCGAGCGCGTCAGGTGTTTGGCCAGACTGGCAGCGGCTTTACGCCGCTTGCTGCTAAGACGAGCGGCAACGTCACGATAGCTCGACAGGGCATCGTCGCGATCCTGCTGTAGAGACTCCAGCGATTCGTCCATGCGCTGCAACTGATCGTATTCTGTCTGCAGGCGCTCGTGCAGCGCATTGAGTTCGGACGGTTCAACGCGATGTTTTTTACTCAGTGTGTAAGCCTGGGAGAGGATGTCATCGAGTTGCTGCAAGCGCTCCGGATCGGGTTCGATGCTATGCGAATACTGGCGAATCCACTCGCTGGCCTCCTCTAGTTGAATCCGGCCGCCGGCCAGCAAGTCGCCCAGTTCTGCGCAACTTTTATCGGCCGCCGCCAATTCGCCTGCGAGGTTTTCGGCACTGGCGAGCAAACCCAGTGCGCTGGTTTCATCGTCCTGCAGCAGCGCGCTGATGCGAGCGGCGATCTCGCGTAGTTCACTGGCATTGGCCAGGCGTCGGTGTTCGCCGTCTATCTGTTCGAAATCGATGGATTCGACTGGCAGTCTGGTGAATTCCTGAAGCTGGAATTTGAGGCTGTCGAGTCGATCGGCGCGGGTTTGAATTCGCGCCTGGATCGATTCGAGCTCGTGATTGTAGCGGTGCCAGGTGTCAAAGCGGTCTCGGACGGCTTGCAGTTGCTTTGAGCATTTGCCGAAATCGTCGAGGATCTGTAACTGCGTTTCCGGGTGGGTGATCAGTTGGTGATCGTGCTGGCCGTGAATGTTGACCAGCAACTGGCCAAGCTCTCGAATGTTGCGCACGGTGACCGGGTTGCCGTTGATGAAGGCGCGCGACTTACCATCCCGTGTGACCACCCGTCGAAGGATACATTCGCCGTCTTGATCGAGGCTGTGATCGGCCAGCCAGCTAGTGGCATCTGACTGATTATCGAGATCAAACACCGCGGTGATCTCGGCGCGATCGGCGCCCTCACGCACGGCTCTGGGCGTTGCCCGGTCGCCGAGCACGAGTCCCAGTGCACCGAGCAAAATCGACTTGCCTGCGCCGGTTTCGCCGGTCAGTGTAGTCATGCCGGAAAGCAGATCGAGGGAACTGCTGGTGATGATGGCAAAGTCTTTGACTTGCAGACAATTGAGCATCGCGAGCTGTTAGCCCCAGTTGAGTTTTTCGCGCAGTATATGGTGGTAGTCGTAATCGGCGGGGTGCAGCAGGCGAATGGTACGATCGTGTTTTTGTACCTGCATGAGGTCGCCGTTTTGAAGATCGATATAGACCTGTCCATCGCAGACCATCTGCGCCCGAACCGGCTTGCGATCGGAGATGTGTACGCGCACGATGGATTCGGCGGTTACCACTAGTGGGCGGCTGCTCAGCGTGTGCGGGCAAACGGGCTGCAGCACGATCGCATTGAGGTTCGGATTGACGATCGGACCGCCGCTGGACAGCGCATAGGCGGTCGAGCCTGACGGTGTCGCGACAATAATCCCATCGGCGCGCTGGGTCAGTACGAAGCTGTCGTTGATGGAGATTTCGAACTCGAGAATCTGCAGTACGTTCTTCGTTCGGGCAACCATGTCATTGAAGGCCAGCGAGCGGTGAATGCACTCATCGTTGCGAAAGAGTGAGCAGTCGAGCAGGAGCCGATGCTCCTCGATGAATTCACCGCCGATGATTTCGTTGAGTTTGTAGAGTTTGTCTTCCGGCGACACATCGACTAGAAAGCCCAGTCGACCGCGATTGACGCCAACCAGTGGCACATCAAAATTGACGAGCTCTCGGGCGGCGCGCAGCAGTGTGCCATCGCCACCGATTACGATCGCCAGATCGCAATCGCGACCGATGGTGGCCATATCCACAGTCGGCACGTCTACCAGAAGGCCGACTGTGCTGTCCTCGGGCAACACTCTGGCACCGAGGTCTCGCAACAGTTGATAGACCTCTGCAAGCGTTGGCGCAACGCTGTCGTCGCCGGTCTTTGCGATCAGGCCAATGTTCATGAAGCGCGTCATCCCGGTACCCTATCACGCTGTTGTGCAATCGTCATTGGGGCGTTGCGATTTGCGCGAGTTTGTACAGATGTGCCAGTGCCTCTCGCGGGGTGGTGTCATCCAGATCGATCGATTCCATGTACTCGGCCAGCGGGTTGGGTTGTGGATCGAACAGACTGAGCTGTCGCGCGTTCGGGGGTTCCGGGCGGTGAGTCTGTCCTGACTCCAGTTCGTCGAGGTGACGCTGCGCCCGTTTGAGCAATGCTGCCGGCATGCCGGCCAGTCTCGCCACCTGCAAGCCGTAACTTCGATTCGCCGCGCCGGCTTTGACGTTATGCATGAAGATGATCTCGCTGTTGTGCTCGACCGCGTCCAGGTGCACGTTGGCGACATTTCGGTGCTCCTCGGCCAATTGCGTCAACTCAAAATAATGTGTGGCAAACAACGAGTAGGCGCGATTTTTCTGTGCCAGTGACTCGGCGCAGGCCCAGGCCAGTGCCAGGCCGTCGAAGGTGCTGGTGCCGCGACCGATTTCGTCCATCAAAACCAGGCTCTCGGCAGTGGCGTTGTGCAAGATGTCAGCCGCTTCAGTCATTTCGACCATAAACGTCGAGCGTCCGCTGGCCAGATCGTCGGACGCGCCAATGCGGGTGAAGA
>CAZYDV010000342.1:0-6530 GCA_964646405.1 uncultured Granulosicoccaceae bacterium
CGCATCCCGAGTTTGAATTAACCTACAATCTGAGCTCACCTCGAACCAATCGGAATAGCAGACCTGTTTTAAAGCCGCGTTTTTGTCCCAACTATTTCCTTCATACGTCCGTGGACGTTACCCGTTGCGCACAGTTGATTCACTGCTCAATTGCTCAATTAAATAGTCGTGAAATTCACTGACTGTGCCCTCCAGATCTGCCGGCGCCAATGCTCCACCCGCAAACAGCACAGACGTCAGTCCTATTTGCAGTTGCTCGAGAATCGCATGATCCTCGGCATTGATTTCCTGCCATTTGTCAATCTGCCCCCTTTTTTGCTCATCCGTCAGGTCCGCCTGACTACTTGCCAGCCCCCATCGCACGGATACTTTGTCTACACCGTTGGGTTGCAATGCGAGCCAGGCGGTCATATCGGCAGAGACCGAGACCACGAGAGAAGGGTAGATACAGAACAGTCGCGATTGACGTCGTTCTTGCTCAGTTAGATCGGGATGCGCACCATGCCGTTCCGGTGCGCTTCCAGGATAATGCGCGTTGTAGCCGGTGTAGGCACGGCCTGCACTGAATTTTTTACACAGATTGGTTGGGGTCAGCGGCTTTAGCGACTTGGGATGCACCACGGACAAGTGATAGCCGTCCATGAAGTTCTCTACCAGACATTTCCAGTTGCAGGACCACACCTCTTCAAAAGTCTGCAGATGGTGTCTTTGCGCAATGTGATAATTCGTCAGATCAGCGGCAAGCTCGGCCAGTTGCGGCGCGAGCGGCTCGGCATCAGGGTTCAGGTTCGCGAATACAAAGCCGCCCCAACAAGTTGACGTCACCTGCGGCAAACGGCATTCGCTTTTTTTGACCGCGCCGGCCATCAATGGAGCATTGCGCAACTGTCCGTCAAGTTGGTAGGTCCATGCGTGGTACGGGCAGCGAAATCGGCTGGTGTTGCCAGCCCCCTGCGCCAGCCGCATGCCACGATGGCGACACACATTAGACAAGACGCGAACGCGGCACTCGTCGTCGCGAACTACCACCAGCGGCTCATCGAGTAAACGGGTCGTGAAGTAGTCACCGGGCGATGGAATTTCATCGCTGTGTCCCAGGCATACCCAGCCGTTGGCAAAAATGGTTTCACGCTCCAATTCGAGCATCGCCTGGCTGGTATAACAGGCGGCGGGTAGCGATTGATTCTTACCCAGACACTGTTCACGCATCTGGCGCAAGGTGTCCTGCAGCATGGCTGAATTTCTCCGGCACGAACGATACGAGTATCAGGTGATCGACAAGCGACAGATCACCTGCCTTTTCGCTGCATATTAGTTTTCCAGCTCAGTTCTGCGACGAGCATTCTGCGACCCGACCTTTGCCGTTTGCGTCATGAATGTCAGCCGCGCACACCACTGGCGTCCGAGCAGTGCATTTGGGACAATACGAGCAAGCGTAATCCCCCCTCCACCCGCCCGAGACTCAAACATGCTACTAGGCTGTATAGGTGACGATTTCACTGGCTCCAGCGATCTCGCCAATACCCTTGCAAAACAGGGCATGCGAGTGGTCCAGTACAGTGGCGTTCCCGAATCGCGTGCCGCAGACTATGTCGAGGCAGGCGTGGTTGCATTGAAGTCCCGCTCGATCGCTCCGGGTGACGCGATCGACCAGTCTCTGGCAGCACTCGACTGGCTGCGCAAACAGGGCTGCACGCAGTTTTTCTTCAAATACTGCTCAACCTTCGACTCTACACCCGAAGGCAACATCGGCCCGGTCGCCGAGGCACTGGCTCACGAACTGAACGCCAATCGGGTGATCGTCTGCCCGGCATTCCCGGGCACCGGCCGATCGGTCTACCAGGGGCATCTGTTTGTCAATGATCGATTGTTGAACGAAAGTGGCATGGAGAATCATCCGCTTACCCCGATGACCGATGCCGACTTGCGCCGCTGGCTGGTGCCGCAGACAAGCTTTAGCGTTGGCCATGTCAGTGCGGGTGATGTGCTGGCCGGCGCGACATCGATCAAACAGGCGCTGCAACGCGAGCACGACTCCGGTGCTCGCATGATCGTGGTAGACGCACTGCGAGACGAAGATCTGATGCAAATTGGCGAAGCTGCCGATGAGCTGCCGCTGATCACCGGTGGCTCCGGTGTCGCGCTCGGCCTGCCGGCCAATTTTCGCCATCGCGGCCAGCTCGCCGACTCGGGTAGCGGGTGGCGGGGCGAGTCCGGCGCCGTCGCAGCCCTTTGTGGTTCCTGCTCAAACGCCACCCGCGCACAAATCGCACACCACCGCGAAAGCGGCCAGCCGATGCACGAGTTATCTGTCACCGGCGTGCTCAATAGCGATGTCACTGCCTTGCAGCTCGCCGATTGGGTGCAACAGCAATGGCGGCAGGTGCCCGAATCAATTCCGCTGGTCTACAGCTCGGCTGATCCCGCCGCAGTCGCCAAGATCCAGCAGGCACACGGCCGTGAGCAGACCGCCCATGCACTGGAGTCGTTGTTCGCAGAGCTTTCCCGCCAGTTGGTAGCAGCCGGCGCACGGCGACTGCTGGTAGCCGGTGGTGAGACTTCCGGTGCGGTGGTTGAGGGACTGAAACTGGCCGATCTTGAAATCGGCCCCGAGATCGATCCCGGCGTGCCCGCTCTGCGTGCCGGGGCGCAACTCGTGATCGCCCTGAAGAGCGGTAATTTTGGCAGTGTCGATTTTTTTGGCAAAGCCGCTGACGTTCTGAGCGGTAACGCGTGAATGCTGAGTCCGCACTGCGCGAGCAGATCTGCACGCTGGCCGCCTCGCTTTATCAGCGCGGCCTGACCGGTGGCAACACAGGCAACGTCTCAGCACGCACCGCCGATGGCGGCTTGCTGGTATCGCCAACCGGTACCAGCTTTGGCACGCTCGACCCTGCTCGACTCGCCCGTTTCGACGCTGCAGGTCATCACATCGACGGCAATAAGCCCACGAAGGAAATGCCACTGCACAGTGCTTTTTACGACACCCGCTCCACTGCCGGCGCCGTCGTTCATCTGCACAGCTGCCACGCGGTCGCGTGGTCGTTGATGCCGGACGTCGATGCCGATAATTTTTTACCCGCGTTCACCCCCTATTCAATTATGAAACTCGGCAAGGTGAAGTTGCTGCCATTCTATCGGCCAGGTGATCCGGCAATGGGTGACGCCGTCAGGGGACTGGCCGGCAAACGCTCAGCCGTAATGCTCGCCAATCATGGACCGGTGGTCGCCGGCAGGGATGTGGAAGCCGCCTGTTATGCCATCGAAGAGCTTGAAGAAACCGCAAAACTTGCCATGCTAATGCGTGGCTACAACGCCAACACGCTAAACCCGGAGCAGATTCGGGAAGTCGTGACCGAATTTAATGTCGAGTGGGACTAAATGCCAAAATTCTCTGCCAATCTGGGCTTTCTGTGGACTGAACTCGCGCTGCCGGATGCCATCCACGCAGCCGCTGACGCGGGTTTTGTCGCGGTTGAGTGCCACTGGCCGTTCGACTATCCGATGGCAGAGGTGCGCGCGGCGCTGACTGATCGAAAACTGCCGATGCTGGGTCTGAATACCCTCAAGGGCAGCCAACCCGGCGACTTTGGGCTGGCGGCCAATCCGGATCGCCGCGACGAGGCCCGCCAGGCGATTGATCAGGCGATCGATTACGCGATTGAATGCGGGATTGAAAACGTACACGTGATGGCGGGCAAGACTGATCGCAGCGCCGAGGCAAACGCCTGTTTTCATGACAATCTCGCCTATGCCGCCAAACGAACCGCGCAACATAACATCAATGTGCTGCTCGAGCCGATCAACCAGCGCGACGTGCCCGGCTATCACTACAGTCTGGTCGAGGAGGCAGTGGCGATAATAGAAGCGGTTCAGCATGACAACATTAAAGTGTTGTTCGACTGCTACCATTCGCAGATTATGCAGGGTGATCTGATCACCTGTGCGCGCACTCATCTGCAGCACATCGGCCATATTCAAATCGCCGCGGTGCCCGATCGCGGCGAGCCGGACGACGGCGAGATCGCCTATCCCGCGTTGCTTAGCGCATTCGACGACATGGGGTATGAAGGCTATATCGGGGCCGAATACAAGCCGCGAAAAGACACCGCCAGCGGACTGAGCTGGCTGGATCAGTACCGCTAAAGCGACAGTTCACCCGCGATATCGAGCTGCATTCGTTGTTCGATATCAATGGCCGGTAAGTCCAGCGCGATCAGATAATACAGCTTGGCCAGTGCGGCCTCGGTGGTCATATCGCCACCACTGATTGCACCGGCGTGCCCAATGGCACTACCCGCGGCGTAATCGCCAAAATCAACGCGGCCAGCGAGCGGCTGAGCCACTACCACAACCACCACACCAGCGCGCCTGGCATCACTGACGGCCTCCAGGAAAGCCTGATTGCGCGCCGGGCCGTTACCCGCGCCAAACCCCTCCAGCACAATACCGCGCATATTGGGTGAGCTGCTGACAGCCCTGATGATGTTTTCTCCAAAACCCGGAAACAAACGCACCACGGCCACCGATTCATGGCGCGGCGAACGTTCATAGATACGAAACTCAGCTTTCGTCGCTGGCAGACCGTGTTCGAGGTTGTAGGTGATGTCGATGCCGACTGAGCCAATCGCCGGCAACCGCGGCGAGTCAAATGCATCGTAGCCGACTGCCGACACCTTGGTCGCCCGATTGCCACGCAGAATCTTCGAGCCAAATACCACGCAAACCTGAGCCAGTGGGTTCGGCATGGCCGCCGCGACCTGCATTGCGCTGACAATATTGTTGCGTGCATCCGAGCGCGCCACCCCAAACGGCAGTTGCGAACCGGTCACGACGATGGGCTTGCGCGTGTTTTCGACGAAGAAACTCAGCGCCGAGCTGGTATAGGCCAGTGTATCGGTACCGTGAATGACCACAAACCCGTCATAGGCGTGATAGCGCTGTTCAATGTCGCTGGCGATTTTTATCCAGACATCCGGCGTCATGTCGGAACTGTCGAGCAGCGGATCGTACTCGATCAGATCGTAACGACCCAGCGCACCACTGCTGTGTAACTCCGGCAATTGTTCCAGCGCGTAAGGCAGATAACCCGCGATCGGTGCCAGCGGCGAGCCATCACCCGCGCTGGCACACATACCCATGGTGCCACCAGTGTACAACACGAGAATGCGCTTTTTCACCATCCAGATCTCCTGTCTGTTGTTGCGTGGCCAGCGACCAAAATAGGCTATTCTGGCAGTGAGCGATGATACTGTCAGACGCGCTTTGCACGCAGCTGTTCACCGTGCCTTTTCGTGCCCGGGGGCAGCAGTGTCCGAGGTGCGCAGCTGCACAGAACAACCATCGATTTAATTATGGCGGTCAGCCAGACGCGGCCGGCCAGATTACAACCGATACTGCCCACCGGTGCGACAGGCTTGCGGTGAACAGGTACATTCTGGCAGAACCTCAATACCGCCTTATTGCCAACCCGACAGGATTTCATGCCGTACATTCTATTGACCGTGTTTATCGCACTGCTGGTTTATCTGCCCAGTCTGTGGATACGACGGGTGCTCAAGCGCCACGGGCAGGTGCGCGACGATTTACCCGGCACTGGCGCTGAACTCGCCACTCACCTGATCCGGCGTTTTGAACTGGACGGTGTCGGCGTTGAAGAGACCACGACGACGGGTGATCACTATGACCCGGAAGCGGCGATGGTCCGCTTGAGCCCGGCACACTACCACGGCAAATCCATTGCCGCGGTCGCAGTGGCCACTCATGAAGTTGGCCATGCCATTCAGTTTCATCGTCAGGAAGCGATCTCGCGTTTGAGAATGCGCTACATCCCGCTGGCGATGGGTTTGAAAAAAGCGGGCGTGTTGATCATCACCCTGCTGCCATTGATCGCGATTCTGGTTCGCGCGCCAGCCGCCATATTCGCCGTGATCGCGATCAGCATCGCTCTGCAACTGCTCGGCGCACTGGCTTACCTGATCGTATTGCCGGAAGAATGGGATGCGAGCTTTCGCAAGGCGCTGCCGATACTGGTCGACGGTGAATACCTCAACGAGCACGACCTGCCCGCTGCCCGCCAGGTGCTAAAGGCAGCGGCCCTGACCTACTTCGCTGGCGCTCTGGCCGATCTTGTCAACATTGGTCGATGGTTGCTGATACTACGACGATAGCTGTTGTTCGCCACCAACCGAAGCATTGAACCTTGCGCAGCATAACCCGGAGTATTGGTGCAGGGGCGAGAGCATCGCGCAGGCAATGGGTACTGCAGCGAATATCGCGACCGCATCGAATACTGACTTAACTATTGAGTATCAGGATTAACCTTAATCAGTGGCGAACTGAACATCATGAAGATACCGGCGCCAAAGAATGCGCCGATCAATAGGTTCAAGAGAAAACCCGGCCTGAAATCCAGAAACAAGCTGGCGGCGCTGTAGCAAAAAACACATCCCAGCAGTGGTGTGATTATTTTTTTTCGCAGTGGATTTTCCGCATACCAGTTGGCGCACGAATGGCAGCGTCGCGAGACG
>CAZYDV010000343.1:0-6514 GCA_964646405.1 uncultured Granulosicoccaceae bacterium
GGGACTGCTGCTGAGCGGCTTGTATGCGCTCATTGCAATGGGTTTTACCCTTATATTTAGCGTCGGGCGGGTATTAAATCTCGCCTACGGGGCCTATTTGCTGATCGGTGGCTACGTCTATTTCACGATCTCGCAAACCTGGGGCGTGCCGAAACTAATCGGTCTCTTGCTCGCCGCAGCGGTCGGCTGCCTGGTGGGTCTGCTGAAATATCGACTGCTGGTCAAACCGCTGAAAGGCGATCATGTTGCGGTAGAAATATCCACCCTGATACTGGCCGTGGTACTGCAGGCAGGCGTGGTATACCTTTACGGTGACAGCTCAAAAATACTCTTGCCCATAGTTCCTGGTGTCACCCAGGTGGCAGGTGCCGCGGTCACTTACAATCTGTTGGCCGCAACGCTTGCAAGTTGGGCCATCCTGATTGGCTTGTATCTCTTTGTACGAAAAACGCATGTTGGCCGTGCGATGCAGGCGGTGAGCATGGATACCCGCGGCGCCGCGATTTCCGGCGTCGACCCGGACAAAGTCAATTTCTTTACCTGGGGATTGTCGGGCGCACTGGGCGCGACCGCCGGTGTCTTTTTCGCAAGCTATACACAATTGCATCCGTCCATGTGGGTGGCACCACTGATCATCTCTGTGGCGGTGGTCATCGTCGGTGGAATCGGCTCGATCATCGGCACATTGGTGGTCGCCCATATCGTCGGATTCATGGAGGTGCTGGCGGTAGCCGTCATCGCACCGGAACTGCGCGGCGTCTTCACGATGCTTCTAATCATCGTGGTGCTGGTGATACGCCCCCAGGGATTGTTCGGGCGGGAGGAACTATGAACCTGCGTTGGACACACCTTGCCATGTGGCTGGCGTTTGTCTGCCTGATGCTGGCGATTCCGGAATTCGTCTCGAAGGGCACGCTGCGCACACTCATCTTTGCGAATTTTCTGGCGATCTTCGCGATCAGCTGGGATGTACTTTCGGGCCGCACCGGCTACATCAGTTTTGGCCATCCGTTTCTAATTGGCATTGGCGCTTATACTTCAGCGATTCTGACCAAGCGTTTCGACGTACCCGTCGAATACGCCATACCCTGTGCCGTGCTGATGACCATGGTCGGTGGCATCATCGTATTTTTGCCGGCACTGCGCATAAAAGGCAGTTACTTCGCACTGGTCACACTGGCCTTCATGGAATTGATGTACCAGTTGGTGCAAGTCATTCGCCCGGACCTGACCGGCGGCACCCGTGGCATGTCAGGCATACAAACGCTGACGCGAGGTGCAGTCAACGGATACTACCTGTCCGTCAGCCTGATGCTGGCTGTCGCTTTCAGTATGTGGTTGCTGATGCGCACCCAACTGGGCACCGCACTGAGCGCCATCGGTATGAATGAAGAGTCCGTGCGCGGCAGCGGATTGAGCAGCACTAAACTCAAACTCTTTGCATTTCTGACCAGCGCGTTTGTGGCAGGCCTTGGCGGCGCATTCTACGTGCACTATCTGGGGTCGATCGCACCGCGCGCGCTTTTTGATATCAACTTTTTGTTCACCATTATTGTTGCCGCTTTGATTGGTGGGGCATCGACTATCCTCGGGCCGATGTTTGGTGCGTTTTTCTTAACCTTTCTACTTGAGTATCTGCGCCCCTACCTGCCGGGTGCGGAGCGCTACTTCATCTATGGCGCTATCGCTCTGCTGCTGTACATGTATGAGCCAAAGGGTTTGATCGCGATCTTTGGAAAAATCGGCCAGCGCGTTCGCGATATGTTCTCCACACAAAAGCGCCACGGAGAATCGCTATGACAGCGGCGCTGAATATCTCAAGCCTGGTCAAACGCTTTGGTGGGCTGGTTGCCACCAACGATTTATCATTCAGCGTGGAAGATGGCCAGTCGGTTGGACTCATCGGCCCCAACGGCGCGGGTAAAACAACCGTCTTTGCGCAAATCATGGGCGAGCACCGACAGACGTCCGGCACGATCGAACTCTACGGCCGTGAGATCAGCAATGATTCCACGCCCGAGCGGATTCGTCGAGGTGTCAGCAGAACCTACCAGGTACCGCGGCCCTTCACTGACATGAATGTTCTGGAAAACATTCGCGTGGGCCTGATGCCGAACAACCTGTGGAAAATGATCACCGCGCGCCCGCAGCACGATCGCGAAATCGAGATTGCATTAAGTGTAGGGTTTGCCCAGAGCGATCTGGACAAAACACCCGGTGAGTTGTCGATGGGTGATTTACGCAAACTGGAAATGGCTCGCACCATGGCTACCGGCACTAAAGTGATGCTGCTCGACGAAGTCTTCGCAGGCTTAACGGTGGCCGAAATCGCCCAGATAACTACGCTGATACAAGACATGCGCAAAGACGGCATGACCTTCCTGATCGTCAGCCACGATCTCAAAGCGCTGGAGCCACTGGTCGACAAGGTCATCGCCATCAACTATGGCAGCAAAATCGCCGAGGGCAGTTTCAGTGAAGTGATGAACGATCAGGCAGTGCGCTCTTCCTACCTTGGAGCGGCGTGAGATGGCATTTTTGCAGGTCAAACAACTGTGTGCGTTCTACGGTAAGGCGCAGGCGCTGCACAATGTCGATATCAGTGTTAACGCCGGTGAGATCATCGCCATCGTCGGCGCCAACGGTGCCGGCAAGTCGACGTTGCTCGACAGTATCATGGGACTGACCACCACCACCGGCACAATCGAAATGGAGGGCACGTCACTGACTGGCCTGGGAAGTGCGGCGATTGTGAAGAATGGCGTGGGCTATGCACCGGAGCGCTTTAATCTGTTCCCCTACATGAGCGTGCAAGACAATCTGCTGGTGGGTGCCTACACTGCCCGGGACGATATCGAAAAAAACCTCGCTACCGTACATCAGCTCTTTCCAAAACTTGCCGAACGCAAAAACCAGGAGACCAGCACACAATCAGGTGGTGAGAGACAAATGGTATCTCTGGGCCGCGCGCTGATGACGAGCCCTCGCCTTTTGCTGGTAGATGAACCGACCATTGGCCTGGCGCCCAAAGTGTGCGCCGAGATCGCCGAGTCGTTGAAAAAAATGCGCGACGAACTCGGTGCCACGATCATCATCACAGAGCAAAACGCAAACTTCGCCATGACGCTTGCCGAGCGACTCTATGTATTGGAGTCAGGGCAGATTAAAGCCCAGGGTACGGTAGACGAGTTACGCAATGATAAGCGACTGACTGAGGCTTATTTCGGCCACTAGGCGTGCTAACCGTGACGCTTGGGTTACGCCCGCTTTCGCTGTAGCAGAGCCTTAAGATCAAGCAGCGCCACAATCGCGACGAGCACAACCAATCCGCACAACACCCGTTTGGAAACGGTCTCCATCGTCCCTTCAATCAGCCAGGCATGCACGACGCTGCCGGCCACGACTATCGCCACCAGGCACTTGTGGCTGTTGCGCCAGACACCGGGTGACAACTGGAACCGGCGTCGAAACACCGCAAGGCCGGCGGCGGCAAACGCACACCACATGGCGATCACACCCCAGGCTGAAAAAGGCGTGGGCGACACGAACAACAACGCATCGATGACATCGGGCGGACTGGTAATCCACAGCCCGACCACATGCACAACAATCGCCACGACAAGGCCCGCACCCACCCAGCGATGCACCCTGCGCCCGCGCCGCACGGCTAACCCGGGTAAATATCCCGCTGCCAGCAAAGGCTGTAAAAGTACCAGAGCCATTGCGACGATACCGGCAAATCCCGCGACGATATAAACCGGATCACGCCACGCGAGCAGCGGGCTAAACGCTGCGGCGACAAGCGGCACGGCAACCATCGCGCAAAGCCCGATCCAGACAATGGTGGCTCGCGATTGGCGCATCATGCCAAACGCGGTAATTTAAGCCGGCTGCAGAATGAAATGTGCACTCAGGGTTTTGTCTTTCGCACTGGCCATGATTGGACGGAGAAAGACGGTTTCAAAATCGTCGCTGTCATAGGCCAGATGCCCGTGAGGCTGACCGAAAGCCGGAACGATCTGTGGCATCTCAAGCCGGAATTCGCCATTAGCATCGGTGAGTGTGGCGCCATGACTGTGTGCGTCACGCTCGTGCCCCTCAGTCGTGTGAGCCCAGATCTGGATGCGCTGACCGGCCAATGGCGCACCGTCACCGGCGCGGCGAACCGTGCCTGTCATCCAGAAGCCCCCACCGCCAATACGCTCGACAATCGGCGCACCCGGTCGGTAGTTATTGGATCCCCCACGCATCGAGCGCGTGGCTTTAAAGTTTTCTGCCAATGCGGGAGCAAACAGGCCCGCGGTACCACCGGCGGCCACCACACCGGCACTCGCCAGAAATCGCCGGCGGCTGGACTGAACAGTTGACATGTAAAGTTCTCCTGAAACGGCTGGTCGATCACTCAAACTGGAGCGCACCCGCGTATAGACAAACATTTGCCGTGTTTGCTCACAACGACGCGCAGTTTATCCACATTGTTGGGACTGACTACCGGCGCAACAAGAGTGCCGCCGCTCTTCACGCATCCTTTACAGCGCACCGGCAAGCCTTGCCTTAGGACTGACTAGCGCAGGTCCATGGCTGTTGCCAACGTCTGCGCGTGTTGCTGCAATTGCGCGCCTAGTGTACTGCGATAGCGAGCAGTGAACCGCCGCACCGGGCCGATTGTGCCGATGCTCAGCGTTGTCCCGACTGAGCTATTGTGCACCGGTGCCGCCACACTCGACACACCGGTCTCGATCTCCTCGACACACTCGGCGAAGCCACGCTTGCGAATGGTGGCGAACTCGTCGGCCAGCACACCAGGGCTGGTTTTGGTGTGATCGGTGTAGGCCTTCATCGGCCCATCGAGTATGGCTTGCTGAAAATCGCTTTGCGCGAATGCTGCGATCGCCTTTGAGCAGGAACAGGCGTGCATCGGTCTGAAGCCCAGCCCGGGATGCATGTAGGCCTGTTTCGGATCACTGGGCGTCTCCACGTGAATGATCTCGACACCGCGATTGCGAAAGCGCGATAGAAACGTCGCCTCGCCGAAGTCATCAGCCGCCTGTCGCAAGGTTGGCAGCGCGGCCTGGCGGACATCGGCGTCGGACTTGCCGATCATCGCCAGTCGCAACAACCGCTGCCCAGGCTGGTAGCGCGCATTGCCTTGCTGATCGTCATCGAGCAGGCCGCTGTCGCGCAGCGTTTGCAACAGGCGGTAACAAGTAGGTTTGGGCAGGCCGGTGGCGTTCTGGATTTCGGCGGCCGACAGCGGCCGGCCAGCGATGGCAACGGTTTCCAGAATTTGGAGCAATCTTTCCAGGTGCATAGGAACGGCTATTGATGTTGTCTCACAATTCGGACTACAGTATCATTTTACGAGAATTACTTCTCGGCGTTTGAAACCACCTTCTCACTTGCGGAGCACCAATGGCCTCTACCACCTGCTGTGGACCGGGTTTCTCATCGCCGGCCGAAGCCATGCTCGCCCCGCGCGAGAAGCTACTCTACACCGTCGCCCTGTACATCGGCACCGGCATTCAAAAGCCCGATTATCTGGCCACCATCGACGCCGATCCCGACAGCCCCACGTATTCGCAAGTGATCAGCCGGCTGGAGATGCCCGGCATCGGCGACGAGCTGCACCACATGGGCTGGAATGCCTGTTCGTCGTGCCATGACGACGCCACCAAGGAACGCCGCTACCTGATCGTGCCCGGCGTGCGCAGCTCCAATCTGCACATCGTCGACTGCGTGAGCGATCCGCGAAAGCCTTCGCTGCACAAGGTGATCAGCGGCGATGAAATCAAGGCCAAAACCAATCTCTCTGCTCCCCACACGGTTCACTGCCTCGGCGCCGACATTATTATCTCCATGCTCGGTGATGCCGAGGGCGAGGCACCCGGCGGCTTTCTGCACTTGAACGAGGATTTTGAAATCGTCGGTCGCTGGGAGAACGATCTGGGTGGCATGAAATTCAATTACGACTTCTGGTATCAGCCACGCCACAACGTGATGGTCTCCAGCGAGTGGGCCGCGCCCAATACCTTTATGCCCGGCTTTGATCTGGAAGAAGTCGGCCATCTGAAATACGGCCGCGAACTGCATTTTTGGGATTTCAAAAACCGCACAGTCGAAAACACCGTTTATCTGGGTGAAGACGGCCTGGTGCCGCTGGAAGTTCGCTTCCACCACGATCCGGATTCCACCCACGGCTTTGTCGGCGCCGCGCTGTCATCGAATATCATTCACTGGTACAAAAAGGATGACGAGTGGATCGTTGAAAAAATCATCGATGTAGAGAACGAACCCCACCCGGAGTGGCCGATCCCGGTACCGGGCCTGATCAGCGTGATATTGCTCTCGATGGATGATCGCTTTTTGTATCTGTGCAACTGGCTGCACGGCGATATTCGCCAGTACAACATCAGCGACCCGCACAAGCCAGAGCTCACCGGGCAAGTCTGGATGGGTGGTCTGCTCGGCCGCGCGCCCGAAGTCAATGGCCGCAAGATCACCGGTGGGCCACAAA
>CAZYDV010000344.1:0-6492 GCA_964646405.1 uncultured Granulosicoccaceae bacterium
AACTATCAATGTTTCGAAAGGCGACATATGTTATGCACTTGAATGTTGAATGCGCCAAATGATACAAGAGCCGGCCGGCTCAACTAATACGTCCAGGTCTCGGTGAGCGGCCTCAATTCAACCTCGTTGCTCCACGCAGTTCTGGGTTGTAAGTGGGTAAGCCAATAGGACTCTGCAATATCTTCCGGATTCACCATGACTGGGGCATGATCAGAATCCGCATAAATCGATTGCATCAGCGGTACATCCAGATCACAGTCCAAACGCATGTGAGCGATGTGTATGCCGTGTTTGGAATACGCTTTGGATAGGCTCTGCGACAGCGCGCGAAGGCCGAACTTGGCAATAGCGTAGTGGGGGTATTGGCTGGATCCTCTATATGCAGCGGTCGCACTGGAATAAAAGACGCTGCCTGAGCCTTTCTTTATCATCGCAGGCATTACCGCTTTGGCGGCAGCCAACGCGCCGACCACTTCGACGCGGAACAGGTTATCCAGCACGTCGTACGGTAAGTCCAACGGTTCGTAGACTTCAAACCCCCCTCGTGCGTTATACAGGAGCACAGCCGTATCGCCCATCTCTCGATGTAGTCCACTGATCACAGCCTCGAGTTCGGCAGGTTTAGTCACATCCGCAGCAAAAAAACGCGCTGTTACCGTAGAAAATGACTGGTGAAGTGTGTCAATAATCGGTGCCGCCGTGGATTCAGAGCGTGAGATAAGTGCTATATCAAAGCCTTCTCGCGCAAACTTTCTGGCAAGCGACTTACCCAGCCCTTCCCCTGCGCCAACGATGGTACACAGCGGATTTTTCGAAAAATTCGTCATTGTTCATCCTGACCCGGCAGGTTCTTCCAGACCAATGTGGCTATGGCCAGATCCTGAGCCCCTAAGCCGGTCAAATCGACGATAGTGATATCGTCTTTCGAAAGGTTGACTATGCTAGTGCCAGCTAAGCAGTTGCCCAATGACTCATCGGCGTTGTCGCAAACATATCCAGCTCGTAGTGCATAACCAAAATCGCCATGACTGGCACACTGATCATGATCGTCGGTGATTATATTGGTGGCCTTCGTGAAGATTGACGGATCGAGCTCTATTTTACCTTTACCGTCAGCCCCTACTGCAACGATACCTAACCCCGGCCGAATCATGTCTTCCATGAGTATCGGTTTAGTCGACGGCGTGGTCGTCACAATCACATCCGATACCTGGCAAAGCGCATCCGCTGTATCAACAACTTCTACGGCTACAGGTAAATCTGCCAATCCATGAGCCAGAACGTCTGCGCTGGATCGATTCCTTGCCCACAAAACGATATTTTTCACGTCAGCGTGTGCACTGATCCAGCGTGCTTGCAGACCTGCCTGGTGTCCTGCCCCGACAATGCCTAACCCAGTAGGCAAGGCCCTTCTGATCAGTTCGACAGAGAGCGCACCCGCAGCGGCCGTCCGTACGGCTGTCAGGTGGCCTTCGTCCTGTATGACTGCTAATGGCTCGCCCGTGTCAGAAGACACCAGCATCAACATTCCGTTGTTAACAGGCAGACCATATATCTCATTGTTGTAGAAGCCCGTGGCCATTTTTACGTAGAAGAACGGGTAGGCATCCGAGTAAGCGCATTTGATGTGACAATCGCCTCGAATCGATTGATCGGATTCGCGAAAATTCATTTGCAATGGCCGCGGCATTGATATTCTGCCCTGGCTATGCTCAATAAATCCTCGCCGGACAGCCTCTATAACAGTGGCTTTGTCAGCAACCACAGGCTCGATTTCTGCCAGCGATACAATGCGCATTTTACGGCGCCAAGGTATTGTGAATTCGTTGCAGGAAATCATCGAACGCCGCGAGTCCCTCGTCGATACCGACCCGCCCGAAGCCGATACGGAAACGATCAGTCCTGGCGTCCAGCAACTCTGATTGATAGATCGACGCCGGTAGAAGCAATACACCGGCATCTTCAACCAGCGATTCACAAAACGATTCAACGCCTCCTCTGCCCGTGAACTTCGGGTATGCAATACAACCACCGTCTGGTCTCTGCCAATCGAAAAGCGTGGCATGTCGCGAAAAGAACGCTTCGAGCTTATCGAGATTCTCGCCCATCAGTGTTCTGACCCGCTCGAGTAATTGTTCGCGGATACTCAGCGCCACAACTGCAAGATGCTCACTCGGTGCCGAATTGCAGATAGACAGGTAGTGTTTGTAGCGTTCAAGTCGCTGTAGAAGATCCGTATCCTGACAGGCAATCCACCCTATTCGTAACCCAGGTAAGCCATATGCCTTCGACATAACATTCAGAGACACACCTTTTTCGTATGCCTCGGCGGCTTGAACTATGCGTTTTGTCTCATCAAGCTCCAGCAGCCGATACACCTCATCGCTGAAAAGATATAAATCATGTTTTCTGCAAAACTCAATAAGTGCTGCAAATTCACTCTGGCTTGGTACGGCACCCGTAGGGTTGTTTGGAAAACACACGGATAGGAGCTTCGTGTTGGGCCGACGAGCGCGTTCCAACGCATCCATGTCAAGTCGCCATTGGTTGTGCTCCTGTAGCGGCACACCGGAAACCTCACAAATATCCAGTGGTACGGTTTCTGCCGCCTGGTAGTTCGGTACAACAACAATAGCGTGGTCATCCCCGTCCAGAAGCACTCGCATAGCCGCGTACACACCTTCCTCTGCGCCGGCGAAACACAGAATGTTATCTGGCGTCAGCTGATGGTAGGTCTCGGAGATCGATTGACGCAGCGCGGGTGCCCCCCATGTCTCCGTGTACCCCAAATGCAATTCTGCCAGTTCATCCACAGGTCGATCTGCCAGACGCATGAGCTCGCCAATACTCACACTCTGAGCATCGGATGCCGTCATGTGGTAGCGAGCGGAAAACTCCCACCTGGAAAAATAGGTCTCTAGCACAAAGTCACGCAATGTTTGAAAGCTCCTGTAGACAAATTGCGCTGTGGATCGACGCAAATCTCAAGTAAATTCCACATTTGTGGTATTCCAACATCCGGTTCGAACAGGCCGACGGGTTAATCAAGTCTGGCCAGCTTATACCGCCATTGACTAATATTGTGCAAGACTGACTGCTGAGTGGTGACATTTTGCAGGGGATGATTTGCACCCATCGCGCTGCATTCGAATATCTGCCCAGCCTCTATGCCGCGCGACTCGGCCGTGTCCTTTGCCTGCTGCAGAGACCAGTTATCGGGTGAGTGTGGAAAATCGTCAAGCGCGGCCAACGTTATCTCCCAATCGGTTTCCCCATTGATTTGGGGATGGAGGACCGTCCAGAAACAGCAAGTGGTAATGCAGGTTAAGGTTAAGCGCGACACTCATCACCGATGGCCGGTTCGCAAACAGAAATCGTAACGGAATCGGAATGCTCAGCACCCATTGACGTACCGGATGATTCGGGAATGCCTCATCCACCAGCATAGCTGCACTTTCAGCCATTCGACGCGCACCACAACTCGACCGAATGCGGCCCCGACAGAACCCTCTGCGCTTGCAGCTAAACGCCAGCAGGTGCTCTCGACGACAACCCTCACACCTGACTCGAAAGAACGCATGCTCCGGACAGCCACATTGCAGATACGCATCGAACTCCCGCTCCACATACCGCGGTAATGGATTGCCCTGATGTGACAGCTCTGCTTTGAGCTGTAGGTAGTACTTTTCTACCAACTGATACAGCAGCGTCTCTTTGGGCCGGTGGGCTACATAAGGCTCCACCTGCTCAGCCCGCACGCTAGCCTGATAGGGGGTCGATTACTTTTATGTGATGGTGGATGTATTGCCTGGTGAATTGCCTTGAATACTTCGACACTGCTTACTTCCTTCTATGATAACTTCAGGATCCCGACAACAAAGTTTGCCTGCCTAGTCACTCTCAATCTGTGCTGCACACCTTAACGCCAGCAACGCCATAAGCTCAGATTCACCGGTACACACATTCGACACAAGTCAACTATGCTCGGGGTGAACGGTTGCCGAACGAACTGAGGAAAACCTGGATGGTCTTGCAGATGCCATTACTGCAGCGCCGTTACCGGTCGCTGATACAGACGGGGATGGCCTGGCGGATTTTCTTGATCTCGATTCTGATCAGGATGGCACAACAGATCACTACGAGGCCGGCGGTGGTGACAGATATAGGTAACTACCTACATCAGAGACTCTTCCAGGGCACGGATATCGCTGTTAGGTAATCCTTGCGGATATTCATGGCGAAGTCGCTCAATGGCATCGGTGGCGATCTTTATGTGCTGCTTTTTAGTCTCTGCATAAAACTGTCTGGCTTCACCGGGCAGTTTGGGCTGGCCGTGGAGCGGTTTGTCGCTGACGCATAGAAGTGTGGCAGTCGGGATTCTGTAGCGAAAGCCGTTCGCGGCAACCGTTGCCGACTCCATGTCGACAGCTATGGAGCGACTGGCGCGTAGATCTTTCAGTGTTCGTGTAATTGAGAGTTCCCAGTTGCGGTCTGCAGTGGTATACACCGCACCCATTCGATACGGAAAGCCCGATTCGTCCAGCGCGGCAGCCAGGTAACGGTTGATAAGAAAGTTGGGAATGATCGGCACGGAGGCTGGAAGCGCCTCGTCGAGAATACCGTCGGCTCGCATGTATCCGGAGGCGAGGACAAAGTCTCCTGTCTCCTGGTGGTTGCGCACGCCGGCGCAATGGCCAACCATCACAACGGCTTCCGGGCGCAATACGGCCAGGTGATCGGTGAGGTTTTTTGCGTTAGACGGACCAACGCCGATGTTCACGATGCTCAGGCCGTTGTTATCGCCGCTTCGGTGATGCAGCGCCGGCATTTGCACGCCGCTGCGCTGCGAGCCAACGCAGTCGGTAAATTGTTCGGCAAACGCGTCCATGTGCATTTGATAATTCGTGAGTAAAACGTAGCGCTGGAAGTCCTCCGCCCGTGTGCCGGTGTAGTGTTCCAGTCTTTGCAGCGAAAGCTCACAGCGTTCAGGTCCAAACAGAAAGACTTTCTTTCGGGTCAGGTCAAAACCGGTCTCATCAATTTGTTGAAGCAAGGTGGGCGAGTTGAGATCAACCCGCGGGCGAGCTCGAAGTACTGTGATTTTTGCCCCGCGCACGGCCAGTTTGAGTAGCTCGCGCCGCAGGTACCAGCGCAGCGCGCCGGGGCGTGCCACACTGCCGGATATCTCCGGGTTGTGTCTGGACCAGTGGCGATGGACCAGTATCTTCGAGTAGTAGCCGGCCTCGAAATCATGCTCCATACGGTCGCAGGCGGCATCGATTTGTGCGGGCAGCTCTTGCTCAGCACCGGCGTTAACCGGGTCAATCGTCAGCGGCTGGTGATCGTCTTTCGAATTGTTTATCTGTTTATCCTCTGTCCTGGATTTTACTCTTCCGACGACACAAGCAGCGGCGTCGCAATGTACTGTTTGGGTGTTTTTCCGCCTGCGTCGGTACGTTGACCAGCGCCTAGTGGTGATTCAATGGCGACGGCTGCCGCCAGTGCGGCCTTGCGGTCGACCGGTACCGGCTCTGCTGCGTTGCCTGGCGGCATGACGTCGGCAAAGTAGTAGGCAATCTTCTGGTTTTCCGGTTTCAGCCGGGCTTCACGGGCCGGGTCAATGTCGCGTTTGTTGACACCGCAGGGCTCGACGCAGACACCATCGACGATCTCTAGATCCAGCCACCACTTCTTGTTGGGATTGCGCTTGCCGTGACCGAGCCAGTCATCGAGCTTCACGGCAATTGGCACCATCGCAGGCTTGGCCCACATCGTGTTAACACCCATCCAGCTTGCCATGCGTGTGAGCAGCGGACCGTCGGCAGTGACAACCTTATTTAGCGGGCACGTCTTCATGCAGCGACCGCAGGCGGAGCCCTTGGCGTTGGTCAGGCGATAACGCGTGCAGCGCTCGACATCGGGCTTCCACATCTCGTAACCGTTGAATACCACTTTATCGCCCCACGAGATCGCATCGCAGGGACATTCGCGTGCGCACTTCAGACAGTTGTCGCAGAAGTACTGCAGGCCAAAGTCGATCGGCTTATCGACTTCGAGGGGCAGATCGGTCGTCAGAACAACGGATTTGAAACGCGGACCGACGAATGGATTGAGCACGAGTTCGCCGATGCGACTCAATTCACCGAGGCCTGCCAGCAACACCAGCGGGATGTGCAGAACGTCGCTGTCGGAATTGGTCTGCGGGCGCGACGAAACTCTCATGCCGCGCAGTGTTTCAGCCATAACGCCGGCAATCTCTGCACCGCGCATATAGGAGCGCATTGACTGAGCGCCCGAGATCCAGTCGTCACCGCTGGCCCCTTCCATCGTTTCATAGCCCTGGTCAATAAGCATGACGACGGCGTAGCGGTGGTAGGGTTCGATCGGGGTACCGTCCTCGCGGTGCGAATACCAGGCGTAGTCGGCGGCCTCACAGATGCCGACAAGATCCGCACCCAGCATGTAAGCCAGTGATTTGACCGCGCGTGCATT
>CAZYDV010000345.1:0-6489 GCA_964646405.1 uncultured Granulosicoccaceae bacterium
TCTGTGTCCAGACTCTATGGGTTGGGAAGGTCAATAACCGGCGCACCGTTGGCACCGCGCCGCGCGAGTGTGGTGCCTTATATGTGCAATTTCCAGCTAATAAACAACAACATATTGTGTCTGTGGTGAAGATTGCCTTTTCGTCACCGAGTGTCATAAATCGAGTAAGTTTGTAAAAACAATCTGTATCAGAGTCGTTACGTTGCTACTATTGAAGGTCGATTTCGGGCGGTCATGCCCCATGTGTTCCCGGCAGTGGAAACCTGTCGATTGTCGCTTGTCTCATCTGGAGTTTGTCCATTGATCTGTGTTTGCCGAGCTGTTGCGTTCGCCTCGCCGGAGTTTTTCGGCACGGCGACTATTGCGTGAGGCGCGCAGACCGGGCCGGCGCATGGCAGACGGATTGGTCGGCGACCACCCAGGGTATTTTCTGGATGCTGTTGACCGGATTCTGTTTTCTCGCGGTCACGATTTGTGTGCGTTACATCGGGCCGCGCATACCGGCTGCCGAGGCGGCATTCATCCGCTATCTGGCGGGTACCGTGCTGTTGCTGCCAGTGTTCATCCGGCTGTGGCGCGGCAGTGTGCAGATACGATCGACGCGCTTGCTTGTCTGGCGTGGTATCGCCCACGGTCTCGGCGTTATCTTATGGTTTTTCGCGATGGCAAGAATCCCGATTGCCGAAGTGACCGCGCTGGGATACCTGTCGCCGGTTATTGTGACGATTGGCGCGGCCATTTTCCTAGGTGAAAAACTGCACTTTCGACGCATCGCCGCGGTGCTGGTGGGGTTTGCCGGCGTCATGATTATTCTGCGACCCGGATTTGATACGATTTCTATCGGCCAAATCGCGCAACTGGCGACCGCGCCGCTGTTCGCCGCCTCGTTCCTGCTGGCCAAGAAGCTGACGGCGCGTGAGGACGTCACGGTGATTGTCGCGGGTCTGTCGTTGATCTGCACCCTGACACTGTTGCCACCGGCGCTACTCGACTGGGTGCAGCCAACCTTTCGGGAAGTGGCGATGCTGACATTGACGGCGGTGTTTGCAACACTCGGTCACTACACCATGACCCGTGCTTTCAGGCTGGCACCACTGGCAGTGCTGCAGCCGATCAGTTTTCTGCAACTGGTGTGGGCGACCCTGTTCGGTATTGTACTTTTTGGTGAGCCGGTGGATAACTTTGTGGTGCTCGGCGGCCTGGTACTGATTCTGTCGACCACCTACATTGCGCATCGCGAATCGGTAGTCAGCAGGAAGGGCGGTGACGATCAGGCTTAACGCTTCACAGGGTGTTGAAAGCGTCATGAGCGAAGGACTGAGTAGGCAAATGACCGGGGCGCGCAGCCCGAAAAAGCGCACCGGGCTGGCGATCCACCGGGCTGGTGATCCAGGGAGAATTTAACGCCCTGGAACGCCAGCCCGGTCAGACCGAGCGCAATAGTTTTTCAACATGCTGTTAAGTGTCGCTCAGGCAAACAGGCCATGGATGTAGAGCGTGCCTGTGTGGTCCCGATTCCTGAATACCCAGTAGCGAGCGCCGTGGTCGTCGCGAGCGATGTAGTAGTCGCGGCGCACGTCATCGGCTTCCCACCAGCCGCTCTCGATGCGCTCCGCACCCGACTCGAGCGAGAGGGCGCGTGTCGCCGGTTGTGGCTCGGGCAGTAGCCACAGGGGTCTGTCGGGCCAGGCCTGTGCAGCGGCTGGCTCGGGATTATCGTCGGGAAAACGTTTTTGCCAGGCCCGCTCGGGGCGATGGTCATCAACGGTCGCCAGTGTGTAGACGGCATCGGCGCCGAGTCGCGAGCAGAGCTTGTCGGTGACTTCGCCCAGTGTTTTGCGCTGGCCGCGGCTTTTGACGAACAGATCGGCGGCGTCGCGCTCGATCTGGCTAAAGGTGGTGGCCGATAGCGAGAGTCCGATGACCGGAGCGGCCAGTTCAATCTGTGCCAGCCGTTCGCCGAGCACTCGGTGCAGATGGCGCGCCTGGCTTGTGGCCTGCAGAAACCGCAGTTGCACGCGAGTATCGGGCTGTCGATGGTGGCGCAGCGACAATTCGAATGCGTTGACGCCGCAGTCGCGAGCAATCAGAAATGCGGCCAGCTCGCCGACCATGCGCTGGGTGGTAAATTGCAGCGCGCCGGTGTTGTCGATCTCCAGTGGCAGTTCCAGTGAGCGCTGGAAGCAATCACTGAGTCTGATCGGTGTGCGAGGGTCCGGGTGCTGACCCAGCAGGCGAGCGATGGTCTGTGGACACTGCGGCCCGAATCGCCTGGTGAGTGAAGCGGCGGGGATGTCCAGCAGTGAGGCGATAGTGCGAATACCTGATCTGAGCAGCCCGTCGATGACCGCCTCTTCGAATTCGAGATACTGAATCGGCAGCTCGCCCAGTAGACTCGGCAGTCGCTGCAGGCTGGCGGTGCCGACGCGAACCTCGGCGCGAGCCAGCACGCTGGCGGCCAGTGCCGTGGGCGCGATGCCGATGCTGGCCTGATAGCCGATATCCGCAAGCCCCTGCTGCAGGGTGGCGATCAGCTTGCCAAAATCGCCGAACAGGTGCCGGCTTGCGCCAATTTCGATCAAGACGTGGCAGGGCGGGTGCAGGCTGACCATGGAAGAATACTGCATGGCCCATTCACCCGTCTGGTACAGCAGTCTGGCCTCGTGTTCGGCATCGTATTCGACGGCACTGAGTGATGGCAGTATGGAGTAGGCGCTGTTCAGCGGCATGCCGACGCGAATGCCGGCGTGGCGGGCGGTGTCGTTGCAGCTGCGCACTTGCTGGCGATTGTTGCAACGTTCGACGATGGCGATAGCAGGTGGACAATCGCCATCGGTGGTCATGGTGTCGAGCAGCAGGCTGGGCAGATACAGGCTGGCCCACAAGGGGGTGTGGCGACTATTGGCCATTAGGCGGTTATTGTCCGGCTGGCCGGTCGCGGTGCCGGTGCAGATAGGCGATGGCGCTGTCGGGTGATTCCGAGGCATCGCTGTGCATATCGCTAGGCTTGTCGCTGCTGCAGGCGAGCTCGCCCAGAGTGAGTTCGCACAGACGTCCGCCACGGTTTTTGATGATGTCGATATGCAGGCCGTCGCTGTGGTGTTGCAGGATCATGCGCAGCCCGGCGGGCGATGCGTGACGGGCCGCGGATGATGGTCGATAGCAAACTCCCCAGGCCCTGCCGTGTTCGGCGGCCAGTTGCAGGCGGCGTTGCTGGCGTTCATCGCCTGCGGCGCCAAGCCACAGCACGACAGCCGAAAAGACGCCGCTGCGCAGCAACTGTTCAGCGGCCCAGAAACTGTTCTTGCGGCGTTTGTCGTCATCGCTATCCACGACCAGTACATGCTCCAGTGCCATGCCTGCGTTGTGCAGGGCCGGCGCATAGGGGATGCGGGGAGGCGCCACGAGGGCAATCCACTGCTGCTGCCGTGTCAGTGCAGCCAGTGCAGGAAGCAGCAGAGTGAATTCACCAACACCCTCGTTGGCAACCATTAACTCGGTGAGTGCGCCGATCGGCCAGCCTCGTCCCGGCAGGGCAGCGTCGAGTGCGCCGTGCTGGCTGGGGTAGGTCTCGCGGCCTTCGTGTTGCTGGCGGCCCTTCCAGATCGCCGGATTCTTGAGTATCGCCTCGAGCGTCATGACGGGTGCTCGTGCCGTGGGCGTCGCAAGCCAGATAGCGGATGGGCGGCTGGTGGGCAGGTCGGGCCGTGTACGATGGTAGCGCTGCCCATGTGCCGGCGTGAGCCGCTGTCGGCTGTCGGGGGCTTTCGAGGTCGCGCACGCCCGATCGGCGTTGGCGATCGGGCGTGTGTATCCGCGAGCATGCTGGCGGCTTAGCGTCTCTTGCGCCCGGAGTCCTGCCGCAGAATACCGGCGTAAATGCCCTCGATCGAAAACTCCTGGTTTTTCAGATCGACCTCGATCGGCTCGAAATCGTCGTTCTCCGGGTACAGTGTCACCTTGTTGCGCTTGCGGTGAAATCGTTTGACGGTGACTTCGTCATCGACCCGGGCCACGACAATCTGCTGGTTGCGGGCCTCGCTGGTACTGTGTACGGCCAGCAGATCGCCATCCAGGATGCCGGCATCGCACATGCTCATACCCTTGACCCGGAGCAGATAGTCCGCCCGCGGGGTGAAAAGCTGCGGGTCGATCATGTAGTGATCTTCGATGTTGGAGATGGCCAGAATGGGCTCGCCCGCGGCGACCCGGCCGACCAGTGGCAGGGGAACGGCCTCGCTTTCAGTGGTAATGAAACGACACTCCTCCACGTATTCGGCGGCGGCGGGTAGAATCATCAGGCCGCGCGAGGCGCCCTGCAGGATCTCGATCATGCCTTTGCGCTCCAGCGCGCGCAGGTGCGATTCTGCCGCGTTGGCCGAGCTGAACCCCAGCATGTAGGAGATTTCTGCGCGGGTGGGCGGCATGCCGTGTTCGCGAATGCTCTGGCAGATCAGTTCCAGTACTTCGGCTTGTCTGTTGGTTAACATATTGATGCCTTCGATTGCGCACTATGTTCCTGCACAGGGGCAGGGTGCAGCGCAAATCTGTGTGTTTATATTCAGTGACTGTATTTATATACAATATTCAGGCGCAATTCAAACGATTTGTCGCCTGTCGATCCTTTCCTGAATGTTCTGTGCTGTCCTTTGCCAGACCCGCGCTCACTCAAGTGAACCCCCGTCCGGTCGCTAATTGCAGCAGGTTTCGACCAGGAGAAAAATCGCATGGAAGCAGCGTTAACGGTGGAAGACGAGCAAGAGCCAGAGCCAGAGCCGGTATTTCAATTGCTCTACATCAGCGCGGGCACACAGGATTTCAGTGAAGAGGAGCTCGAGCAACTGCTCGATGTCGCTCGCCGCAATAATGAATTGCTGAACGTCACCGGCATGTTGCTCTATCACGAGGGCTCATTCATTCAGGCGCTCGAGGGCGAGCAATCGGTGGTAGAGGGGCTGTATCAGAAGATCGGCACGGACAAGCGTCATCTGGAGACCAGAATTCTGTATCGCGGTGACATTCCGGATCGGGACTTCAAAAGCTGGTCGATGGGATTCTACCGCTCAAAGCAGTCCTCCAAAGACAACCTGGAAGGTTTCCACCACTTTCTGCGCAACGGCTTTCGTACCGGCTCGAAGGAAGACGAGGGAACCGCCCGCAAGGCGTTGCAGGCATTTCGCGAAGGCAAGTGGCACGCGGCGGCTGATTAACCGCCTCCTGCCCCACGCGCTGTAGCCAGCGCTATGCCGCTGGCAAGCGGATGACCCCGTGAGGCGCGGAACGTTCTATACTCTACCGGTTGCTGCTGTGGCGACAGTCAATCCCTCGCCACGACCCTCCTCACTCCTACTCAGCGCCGTCTCTTGAACACGCTCCAGTTTATCCAGGCCAACGTCCGTTGGTTACTCGGTGGTTTGCTACTGACCATCTTTTCCAGCTTCGGGCAAACCTATTTTATTGCGCTCTTTGGTCTTGAGATCCGCGACGCATTTGCGCTCAGTCACGGCGATTTTGGCGGCATCTACATGGTGGGCACGTTGGCCAGCGCGGCGACGCTGGTCTGGCTGGGGCGGGTAGTTGATCACTTTTCGGTCAGTACGGTCGCCTTCTGGGTCTGTGTGGCACTGAGCCTGGCTTGTCTGTCGATGTCGCTGGTGTCGTCTGCGTGGATGCTGGTGGTGGTTATTTTTGCGTTGCGGCTGTTTGGTCAGGGCATGATGTCGCACATCGCCATGGTCGCGATGGGGCGCTGGTATGCCGCCGAGCGTGGCCGCGCTGTGTCGATTACCTCAATGGGGTTTCAGATTGGCTCGGGCGTGTTGCCGCTGGCGGTGGTCAGCCTTATCGCATTGATCGGCTGGCGCGCGAGCTGGGTACTGGCGGCGGCACTGATGATATTCGTCGCGCTGCCGGCGATTTATCTGCTGATGCAACAAGAGCGAACACCACGCGGGCAATTGCCCGAGTCGGCGACATCGGCCTCGCAACGACAGTGGACGCATGCGCAGGTACTGGCCGATCCCCTGTTCTGGGTGATGATCACCGGCGTGCTGGCGCCGGCATTCATTGGCACCGCGGTGTTTTTCCATCAGGGTCACATTGGTGAGATCAAGGGCTGGTCGCGTGAGCTGATTGCAGGCTCCATCGGGCTGGCGGCGGTCACGACGATCGTGTTCGGTTTGTTATCCGGCTGGCTGATCGATCGATTCAGTGCCCGACAGCTGTTGCCATCGTTCCTGTTGCCGCTGGGTGTGGGCAATATCGTACTGGGCTGGATGGACAGCCCGATCGCGATCCTGATCTACATGTTTCTGCACGGTGTGTCGAACGGCATATCCAACAGCCTGTTCGGTGCACTGTGGCCCGAAGTCTACGGCACAAAGCACCTGGGAGCGGTGCGCTCGCTGATCATGGCGGCTATGGTGATTGCCTCAGCGCTGGGACCGGGGGCTACCGGTTGGCTGATCGATGCGGGAGTGGGGTTGGACT
>CAZYDV010000346.1:0-6482 GCA_964646405.1 uncultured Granulosicoccaceae bacterium
GGGATGCAAAGTTTTTTTAAACTTGAATTGGCAGGCGTGATAGCCACGCTTGAAGAAAGCAGCGACAACTTGTTGTCAACACCTGCCAGGCAGGCCAAGGCGTTGTACATCTACGCCGAGCTGCAACGCCGGCTCGCCAAAACGCTCGCCAAATCCGGTGCAAAGTTGTTACAGCAGGAGTTGCGATTGACGCCGATCAGAAACCTCTGGCTGGCAGGCAGCGCCGCGCGACGATTCGAGCGCCGCCTGGCGAAGACACGCCAGAGCCAGGTTTAAACCCGTTGTTAAGAGAGAGTGCGATCAGGTGAGCGAGCACTGGCCGATCAGCGCACCGGTATGCGGTGCCCGGCTCACTATTCTTCAGCAGACTTCAGCACACCGTACAAAACGATGGTGTGATCACTCAGCGTGTAGCCCAGCTCTTCGGATATTTCACGCAATCGCTCTTCGAGCGCCTCGTCTTTGAACTCGGCGACCTTGCCGGTACGAATGCAGACGATGTGATCGTGGTTGTCACCGGTGTCGAGCTCAAAAATTGCCTGCCCGCCATCGAAACGGTGGCGCGTAACCAGCCCGGCACTTTCAAATTGCGTGAGCACGCGATAGACCGTCGCCAGGCCTATTTCAGTGTCCTCGGCCAACAGCGCCTTGTAGACATCTTCAGCGCTCATGTGGTGATCTTCGGCGTTCTCGAGGATTTCGAGAATTTTTAGCCGTGGCAACGTAATTTTAAGACCGGCACGCTTCAACCCCGCGGTGGGATTGGTTGGCGCTCTGTCCACTCGTGTGCTCAAAATCGATCCGGGATAGTTGGAGACGACAAGCGGCAATTATACACACTCGCGAGAATTTGGCAGTCGCACAACGCGCGGTCACAACGCAGTCGCGACGCTGTTGCCAGCCACAGTAAGTCAGTAAACTCGTGCGCTAACCAACGACAAGAACAACCGTGGCAACAAAACCTGCCAGATCCGCCGCAGCACCGGTCATTGTCTGGCTGCGCCGCGACCTCAGACTTCACGACAATCCGGCACTGCAATGGGCATCCACGCAAACCGCCCCGGTCATCGTGGTCTACGTGCACACCAATGAACCCACTCGCTGGAGCGGTGGAGGTGCCAGCAACTGGTGGCTACACCATTCGCTAAGCGCATTCTCGGCATCGCTCAAAGCGTGTGGCGCGCAACTGTTGATCCTGCGCGGCAAGCCACTGGACACACTGCGCGAACTGATCGAGCGAAGTAAAGCCCGAGCGCTGGTGTGGAATCGCCGCTACGAACCCGACTCCATCACCACGGACGCGGCGATCAAGGCAACACTCAAACAAGACGGCATAGAGGTGCATTCTTTTGCCGGTAACGTCTGCTTTGAACCCTGGACCGTGGTCAAATCAGACAACACACCCTACCGGGTTTTCACCGCGTGGTGGCGCGCCGCGCAGGCCGGTCAGCCTATGCCACCAACCGCCACGGTGGAGAAGATCAATGGCTGGCAGGGCAAGCGCACGGGTGCGTTGCGACTGGCACAGCTTGATCTGTTGCCCAAGCGCAACTGGGCCGACGGATTTAGCACGCACTGGACACCGGGCGAGAGTGGCGCCCTGGACGCACTGCAGCAAGCACTGGATGAACGCCTGGCGTACTACATCGATCAGCGCGACGTGCCATCGATTTGCGGCACCTCTCGCTTGTCTGCACACCTGGCTTTTGGTGAGATCAGCCCACGTACCATTGTGGCGCGAATTCATGCCCACAGGTTTTGGAAGAAAAGTCCAGCTCGCGAGCAACTGCAAAGTTTCGTGCGCCAGATCGGTTGGCATGATTTCGCCCACCATTTGTTGTTTCATTTTCCCGACACCCCGACCGAACCGCTGGATAAGCGCTTCGAGTCCTTCCCCTGGGTGTCGGCACCGGATCACTTGCGTGCCTGGCAGCGCGGACAAACCGGCATACCCCTGGTTGATGCGGGTATGCGTGAACTGTGGCAAACCGGATGGATGCACAACCGCGTCCGCATGGTAACGGCATCGCTGCTGATTAAAAATCTCGGCATCCACTGGCTCGACGGCGCCGACTGGTTCTGGGACACCCTGGTTGACGCAGATCTTGCAAACAACACCATGGGCTGGCAGTGGGTGGCCGGCTGCGGTGCGGATGCCGCGCCCTATTTCCGGGTTTTCAGTGCACCGCGGCAAGGTGCGCGATTCGACCCGCAAGGCGACTATGTGCGACGCTGGGTTCCCGAGCTTGCCAGCCTGCCGGACAGATTCATCCACAGCCCCTGGGAGGCGCCGACCATGGTGCTGCAGCAAGCAAACATCGAGCTCGGGGTAGACTATCCGGCCCCCATCGTCGATTTGAGTGCCAGCCGCAAAGGGGCGCTTGAGCGTTTTGCCAAAATCAAAAAGTGAGTCCCAACCGGTGTCAATCTACAGCTACGAAGCCACATCCGACGCCTTGCGTGAGCGGGTGATTCTGATCACCGGCGCCGCCGGCGGACTGGGCAGCGCATTGGCACTGGCCGCCGCACGCCTCGGTGCCGAGCTGATTTTACTGGACAAGTCCCAGCGCGGCCTGAATGCCCTGCACGACACGATCGAGCGCGAGGCATTGACACCACCGGGGCTCTACCCGTTGGATCTGCAGGGCGCGAATGTCGATGACTACGCCGAGATGGCGGCGATAGTTGAAAAGGAATTCGGTGCACTGCATGGCCTGGTACATTGTGCGACAACGCTCGGTCAACTCGCCCCGATCGAGCAAACCAACATGCAGGAGTGGGCAAAAACGTTCCAGGTCAATCTGCACGGCCCACTGATGCTGACACAGGCCATGCTGCCACTACAGCGTCGGTCAGGCAGATCGGCCATCATCTTTACCGATAATTCTCGCAATAAAGCCTACTGGGGTGCCTACGGCGCCAGCAAGGCAGCGCTGCGCGGCGTCTCCAGCATCATTGCAGCGGAAGTGGCAAGCACAGACGCCGACGCACCCGGGCTTAGCTGCAACCTGATCGATCCCGGTCCGATGCGCACGTCATTGCGCGCATCGGCCTATCCCGGTGAAAACCCGAACCACTCACCGACACCTGAATCACGCGTGCCGGCCTACCTGTATCTGCTTTGCCAGCAGGGGGCGACGACCAACGGCGAGCACTTCGGCCCGCCGTCCGAAACCTGACCTGCGCTTGAATGCCGCGCGCTTAGCCCAGGTGATGAACCGGTTTCAGGTTGTAGACCGGCGTATCTATGCCTTCCATTCTGGCTTTCATCTGCAGCGCGACATACAGCGAATAGTGCCGCGATTGATGCAGGTTGCCGCCGTGAAACCACAGCCCTGCCTGCTGAGTGGGTTTCCACATATTGCGCAGCTCACCCTCCCACGGACCCGGGTCCTTTTTGGTATCTGAGCCCAGTCCCCAGCACTTGCCGACCTTATCGGCAACATCCTGCGAGATAATCCTGGCTGCCCAGCCATTCATCGATCCGTAACCGGTCGCGAACACAATTAAATCTGCCGGCAACTCTGATCCGTCGTCGAGCGTGATGGAGTTTTCGTTGATGTGACTGACATTGACGCCACTCTTGAGCTTGATCTCACCATCAACGATCAGTTGCGAGGCGCCGACATCGATGTAATAACCGGATCCACGGCGCAGATATTTGCAGAAAAGCCCTGAGCCATCTTCGCCAAAATCGAGCATGAACCCGGCCTTCTCAAGACCTTCGTAGAGTTTGGCATCGCGCTTCGCCATCTCCTCGTATACCGGGATCTGCAGGGTGTGGAGAATCTTGTACGGCAGAGATGCAAAGATCAGATCGGCGGTATCAGTCGTAACACCGGCATCGACCGCTTCTTTGGAGTACAGCCCACCGAGCGCCAGCTCCATCAGGGTGTCAGATCTGGCGATGTGCGTCGATGAACGCTGCAACATGGTGACATCGGCACCATTTTCCCAAAGGTCGGCGCAGATGTCGTGCGCGGAGTTGTTCGACCCGACGACCACACACTTCTTGCCGCTCCAGTTCTCGCCGCCTTTGTGCTGACTTGAATGCACTATGGCACCTTTGAATTTATCTGCACCGTCAACCTCGGGCAGGTTCGCAATGCCGGACATACCAGTGGCGAGGATTAACTGCTTTGGACGCAGCGTAATCTCTTCACCGTCACGATTGACCTGCACGGTCCACTCGCCGGATGCCTCGTCGTAACTGGCACTGGTGCACTCGGTCGACGCCCAGTAGTTAAGCTCCATGATCCGGGTATACATCTCGAGCCAGTCGCCAATCTTGTCTTTCGGTGAGAACACCGGCCAGTGATCGGGAAACGGCAGGTAGGGCAAGTGGTCGTACCAGACCGGGTCGTGCAGACACAGGGAGCGATATCGCTTGCGCCAGGAGTCGCCCGGGCGCTCGTTTTTCTCGATGATGATGGTTGGTACACCCAGTCTTCGCAGCCGTGCACCGAGACCGATCCCGCCCTGCCCGCCGCCGACGATCACACAGTAGGGCTGTTCGCTGTAACCCAGTTCTGCCTGTTCCTGTTCACGGCGTTCGAGCCAGTTTTTGCGCTGCTTGAATGCACCGTGCTCGACACCCATCTCGCGCGTGCCATGTGCATCGTTGCTTTCTTCGTGACCCTTTAGTTCGAGCATCGTCGTCAGCAGCGTCCAGCACTTGTCGCCTTTGAGTCGGACGTGCCCGCGCCCACGACTCGCGGCAGTCTCGAAGGTGAACCATCCTTCGGTTATGCCATCTGCCGAAGAGGCCTCACCCTCAAGCTGCCAGTTCGACGGATCAGTGGCGTTGAGCGTCTCCTGCAACATGCGCCGAATGCTGTCGCGATCTTCCGAGGTGTCGAGATTCCAGGTGAAGGTGAGAAAGTCGCGCCAGAAGCATTGTTCTTCGTCGAACAGATCGACGGCGGCATCAATGTCCCTGGAGGCCAGGGCTTTGTCGAGCGTGCTCAGCCAGTTGACAACCTGCACACTCGCGAGATCTTCCGCAGCTGCGGCCATGTTTTTTCCTCCGATTTTTTCTTCACGCCCAAATCGACGCGCGAATCAACTTACCACAGCCGGCAAAGCCTCTGTCAACCGTTCGGCCAACAATTCAACCGGGTGGCAAAGCGGCCACGAGCTGATCCCGATTCAACAGAAAAATCCCGTGTCCGCCAGCGGCAAATTCCAGCCAGATGAAGTCCATTTGCGGGTAGCAATGCTGCAGCGCCTGCGCCGAATTGCCGACCTCCACCACCAGTACACCGCCCGGTGTCAGCCAGTCGGCCGCCTGCGCCAGTATCCGGTGAGCGATATCCAGACCGTCATCGCCCGCCGCCAGACCCATGCGCGGCTCGTGATGATACTCTGCCCCCATTTGCTGCAAATCGTCGCCATCGACATAGGGTGGGTTTGATACGATCAAATCGTAGCGAACACCGCCTGGCAGCGCATCGAATAGATCACCGCGATACAGCGCCACGCGCTGCTGCAGCGCGTGGCGCTCCACATTGAGCTGCGCCAACGCCAATGCGTCGGTGGATAGATCAGCCCCGTCGACCTGAGCTTGCTCAAATGTTGCAGCGCTCGCAATCGCGATACAACCGCCACCGCAGCACAAATCCAGAACCCGATCGGGGCTGGATCTCAACCAGGGTTCGAACCGCTGCCCGATCAATTGTGCGATCGGGCTGCGGGGTATCAGCGCCCGCTCGTCAGCCTGAAACTCCAACCCGGCAAACCAGCAGCGCCCGGTCAGATAGGCTACCGGCACCTGATCGTGGCCGCGTTGCAGAAACCACTGCCGGGCGCGCGCCAGTTGTGATGGATCGAGCGCGAGCGAATAGTCGGCCACTGGTTCGACGGGCGACAGATCGCAGGCTTCAAGGGCGATCCAGGCCGACTCATCCAGCGCGTTATCGGTGCCATGGCCATAGCTCAGGTCGAGTCCGTCGAGCCAGTCAGCACCCGCCCTGATCAACTGCTCCAGCGTCATCTGTGATTCGGTGAACAACGGGTGCGTGGGGTGCAGATCAGGCATGGTGTTATCAACGGGGGTGAGCCGCCAATGGTCGCACAATCGGATCGCGCGTGGCAGCGTTGGCGTGATTCGTGTCGATGTCAAAACCAGCGCCACACCGACCGGCGCCAGCCGGTAGAATGCGGCCACCCCGTCTTTTGCCGAGAGCCTTCCTTGAGCGCATTAACCGATCGCCTGAAATCCTGGCCGCTGTACGTTCTGCCACACCACTTCTGCTCGCGACTGGTTTTTCGCCTGACCCGAATCGAAAGTTCGCTGGCAACTCCCGCCATTCGACTGTTCTGCAGGGTGTTCAACGTCGATATGTCAGAGGCTGCCAACAGCGATCCGGCCGCCTATCCCAATTTCAATGCCTTTTTTACCCGACCGTTGGCCGACGGTGCGCGACCGTTAACAACAGACGACAACGCCCTGTGCAGTCCGGTCGATGGACGCGTCTCCGAGG
>CAZYDV010000347.1:0-6443 GCA_964646405.1 uncultured Granulosicoccaceae bacterium
ATCGTCCTCTCCAATTTTTCCAACCAGTGACTGCAACTCCTGCTGGCCGGCTGGCGTCAGTACGTCGGAGTCAAAATTAAACAGTGCTTTACCACCCAGTGCGACTGTGGCAACGGACTTGTTGCTGCTGCTCGCCGCGCATTCGACCACAACGTTGTCAGAAGACCAGTTCACACTGCGCAGGCATTCACCGGATCCGGATCTGACGATGTGACCGTTACCACCAGCGATGTAGGGCGAGTTGTCCTTCTTGTCGGGCGCTGTCGTACAGCCGTGAAGAATGACGGACGCCACCGCGACCGATAAAAGCATCTTTTGCATTGGTTGCCTCCAATTGCACAATAAACGTTCTCGACCCGCAGCAATGTCCAGGTTCGAATCCAGGATCGCTGGATCATCGGAAAACCAAACCTGATGAAATCCACGCATCTCTATAGAGAATTGGCCGCACCTGGCCGATTTTCTTTAACCCGGGATGAAAGCAGATTGCGAATAACTGAACGCTATCTCTATAAAAGAAGGCAACTTAGCAATCGACAATGTTGACCGGCACCTCAATTACGTGGATGGCAAGCCCGCCGCGCGCGGTTTCTTTGTACTTGGTTTTCATGTCCCTGCCAGTATCACGCATGGTCTTGATGACCTTGTCGAGCGAGACGAAGTGTGTGCCATCACCGCGCAGTGCCATGCGCACGGCGTTGATCGCCTTGATCGACGCCATGGCATTGCGCTCGATACACGGTACCTGGACCAATCCGCCAACCGGATCACAGGTCAGGCCCAGGTTGTGCTCCATCGCGATCTCGGCAGCATTTTCAACCTGCTGTGGCGTGCCCCCCATAACCTCGCACAACCCGGCTGCCGCCATCGAGCAGGCCGACCCGACCTCGCCCTGACAGCCCACCTCAGCGCCCGAGATCGAGGCATTTTCTTTATACAGAACCCCGATAGCGCCGGCTGTCAGTAAAAATCGCACTACACCATTGGCCTCCGCACCGGGCACAAAACGCTCGTAATAGTGGAGAACTGCCGGGATAATCCCGGCTGCACCGTTGGTGGGTGCGGTGACCACTCGACCACCCGCGGCGTTTTCTTCATTGACCGCCAGCGCATAGAGATTGACCCAATCGAGGATACTCAACGGGTCACGCAGCGCCATCTCGGGGCGATCAGACAACTGACGATACATCTGAGCGGCCCGACGCTTCACCTTCATGCCGCCGGGCAAAGTGCCCTCCTGGCGACAACCATTGGCGACACACTCCTGCATCACCGCCCAGATCTCAAGCAATCCCTGGCGTATCTGATCGTCATCGCGCCAGACTCGCTCGTTTCGCAACATCACATCACTGATGTTGAGTCCATGTTCAGCACACAGTGACAACAACTGCTCGCCACTATGGAACGGCAGCGGCTGTTGCGCTGAATCCTCAACCAGCGGATCATCGCCGGTCGCCGCCGTCTCATCGACGACAAAGCCACCCCCAACCGAATAATAAACGGCGGTGCGCAAAGGCACACCGTCCGCCTGCGCCTCAAACCGCATGCCGTTGGGGTGGTACGGCAGGGACTTGCGCTTATGCATGATCAGGTGACGCTTCTCGACAAAGTCGATCTCGCGCCCGGTGGCGAGCGTCAACCTGCCCGTCTCGCGAATTCGCGCCAGCCGCTCTGGCACCAAAGCCGGGTCGACCTGATCCGGCAGCTCGCCAGACAGACCCAGCATCACTGCTTTATCACTGCCATGGCCCTTGCCGGTAGCACCCAATGATCCAAACAGCTCAACCTTGATGCTGTCCAACGATTCGATTTGACCGGAGGTTTGCAGATCATTGACAAACAAGTGTGCCGCCCGCATCGGTCCGACCGTATGAGAGCTGGATGGCCCAATGCCAATCTTGAACAAATCAAAAACACTGATGGCCAAAGGTCTTTCTCCGGGGAGAGTGTCAGTGGTGCGTCCACATTCGATCGATCCCGTCAGACGCGGCAGCGAACCTTAACAGCTTGACCAGTCAGCATGACCACTGGGCGCGACACCCAGGTCACGTAACGGGGCGCAGCCAGGTCATTTATGCGATCTCAACGAGGTGTACACAGTAAATCGACACGTCTGTGGCACTATCTATAGCGCACATTGTCTTTAACTGTCCGGGACCACAAACTCTTTGTCATTCCCGACATACTCAACCAAGGGCGCCCATGCCGTACCCCGCTAGCCACCTTAAAAGCTGTACCCGCTCCCTGCTGCTCTGCCTGGTGATGCTCGCGCTTGCCGGATGCACAAGCTCACTGGTGGTGCGGACGCTATACGCCGATCTGGACGACCGCGCCGCAGACAGATTTAAGGAATACGCGGATTTCAACGAGCGTCAGGAACAATGGATCGACGCTCGTGCTGCAGAGTTTCACCGCTGGCATCGCGCGACTCAATTACCGCTATACGCTTCACAGTTGCAACAACTTGGTACACAACTGGAAAATCAGCCAACACTGAGCCTCGATGCAATCAAAGCACTGGAACTCACTGTACGCGGACTGACGGATAACATTCGCGACTGCCATCCGTTGAATCAGGCAACCGAATTTCTGGTTAACCTCAGCGATCGACAGGTGGCTCAGATCGACCGCCACATGCGCCAGCAACACCTCAAGTTCCGCAACCGCTACAACAAAGAATCGCCCGAAGAACGACTACAGCGGCGCGTAACCAACATCACTAAATGGTCGGGTCGATTTGGCGCGAGCTTCAATGCGCAGCAACGGGAACTGCTGGTGCAAACGCTGCAGCAACAACACAGCCTGGGTCAACAACGCATGCAACAGCGAGTGCGCTGGCTCGATCGTTTTAATGGCAACCTGCAGCAACGAACGTCACCGCAGTTCGCCAGCAAGCTTGCCAAACTACTCGATGAACAGTGGCGTGAGACCGAGCGTGACTATCCAAAGGAGTGGCGGGAAAACGAACAACTCTGGACCCATTTTCTACAGGAATTCCTGACGTTGCAATCTGCCGAGCAACGAAACACCATGCTGGGCAGAATCAACAAATTCTCGAATATCATCTCGTCAATGAGTTCAAAAAGACAGACCGACACCATTGATTGCTAGTGCCCTGTCACATGAAAAATGTAAGGATGAGAGTTCGATAGTCTGGTCGGTCATATGCACCAGTGACCTGATCGCGCGAAGTGGCGAGCGTCTATCGCGCGATTGCGGTCGCCGGCATTACGGGCTCACCTATCGACACAAGCTTGCGGCTGGCCACTCCCGGTTCATCTGACAACACCACACCCGAGACACAGTTGCCAACGCGGATGTAGTCAAGCGCTGCTGCGACCAGCGACTCTGCCGGATTGTTAAACGGCAACACGGGATCATCGCTGGCTATACAGGTGGGCGCGAGTCCGGCAAAGAAATCTCCTTCTCCATTGGCGTTGATACTTCGAGATTCCAGTACGTTCGCTATCACAAGGTCATCAACCAACTCGAACGGTCTGGCGGCATAAGGCTTTCCACAAGTAGTGGCGCCCACGGTAACCACGTCGATAAACGGTGCCAATCCATTGATCACCTCTTCGGCCGCCGAACAGGTCGAGCCCGTCGTTAAAATGAAAACGCGGGACAGATTGGCTAACGCATTCTCGAAGGGCCGGAAAAAATAGGTGAAATCCTCGTCACGATGTTTAGCATTTCGGGTGAGTACGGTGTAGACATCGGTACTCAGTGATGCGCCATAAATACTGCTGGCAAGATCCCTGGAAACACTGACAAATCCCCCGGGGTTGTAGCGCATGTCAACTATGAGTTCGTCCGGTTGCTCCAAACTCAGAAAATCGCGCATGCCAGACATTTGCGTTCGCGTAAGCTCGATGAATTCAGTCACCTGTACATAGGCGACTTTACTTTCGATGTCAGGTGCATCGAGTATCGAGAGTTTCCTGATCGGATTGAGCCCGTGCTGGGTGCGAGTGATTTGATATTCCGCCTCACTGTCGTCCGGGTGGCGAACGCGCAGACGCACCGTGTCGCCTAACTCGCGACCGGAAAACACGCCGACAAATCCCTCCAGCCCCAACTCATCAATCGCAACCCCATCCACCGCGACAATGCGATCGCCACGCTGAATGCCAGCCATACCCACGGTGCCGAAATCATCAACAGTTGATACACGCATATCCAGCGGCGTTTCAGTGCGCAGGAAAAATCGGACGCCAAAACTGCCCACCAACCCCAGCTCGAAGCGATCATCGAAGGATTGCGCATTGACGACCGTGCTGAAACGATCTTCCGGCTGTTTTCGCAATCGGGATATCAACACACGCAGATCGGCATTCGAATCATCGTTCAGGTCGAGATCGGGCAATTGATCAAACCAGAGATATCGATCGAGCATGTGATCAAAAAGCGCCTGCCTGACTGCAGGATCAGACTGTGTGATCATTTTTTCAGCATCTGGCACAGAATCGCCAGACGAGTCGGCGGCAGATCCAGAGCCACCACAACCCGCGAGCGTTGCACAGGCAAGGAGAATCAATGGCAGAGTTTTGAGCAAAGCGTCACCCGCATGAGCAATCCAGAATCTGAGCACAACAATTATCGAACCATGCGCTGCGCCGACGGACCCAGCGGATACGCAGTTGAAGCAGTTGTTTGCCACAGTTCCCGTAATTCCAATAGACAAGACACAAGCGTCAATTATCCAGCGCACCAAAACAGCGTCGGTTCATTCTTACTTTCCAGCCTGCAATCCAGGATAAAGGTGTTTCAAATGGATAGTGCACTATTAGAACCCGGCAAATCGTCCTTGCGACGCTCTCATCCATCACAAATGTTTAACGTCATGCAATACAAATTGACCTGCCTTGAATAGCTCAGGGCATATCAGTTGTGTACTATTCTGGCGAGTGCTGAAGTATTTGCCTGCCCCACAATTAATTCCCCGTAAAGACAATGGCCGGCCTCAAGCACGTCCAGACGCTAACGTATCTTGCATGCCGCTTAGCGGTGATTACCCTTCCGACTAACCACTAATTCAAGCGAAATAGAATGAGCATGAAAAAGCAAAATCTGAAGCGATGGATTCCTCTTGCCATCGTGCCCTTGTTTAGCGTCGCAGCACTCAGCGGTTGCGGCTCCGATAATGATGACGATCCAGCACCAGCGACCGTTGCCGACACCAACAACAACGACATACCAGACTCTTTCGAAGCGGAACTGGTAGCTGACAGCGAAGACACCAACGCCAATGGCATCATTGACACCTTCGATGTCGAACTGACACTCGGCGACGACACCAACGAGAACGGCGTAGACGACAGTTTCGAAGTTGCCGTGACCGGCGGCACCGATGCCAACACTGATGGTATCGACGACGCGGCACTGGCAGCAGTTATCGGCACCACCGACGGTACTACCGATGGCACCACTGACGGTACTACCGATGGCACCACCGACGGTACTACCGATGGCACCACTGACGGTACTGCCGATGGCACCACCGACGGCACTACCGATGGCACCACCGACGGGTCGACTGACGGTACCGCCGACGGTACTACCGATGGCACCACTGATGGTACTACCGACGGTTCGACTGATGGCGGCAGCAGCAGTGCCTGCGACGTCGCTGCAGAAAGTGGCCAGATCAAGTCTGTACTGTTTGGCGTTCAGGACGTCTGCGGCGTTTTCTTCGGCTCATTCGATGGCAACAACAACCTGACGGGTACCGTCACACTTGAAGACGTCACTGCCACATCGGGCAACCTGATTGCAGGTCTGGCCGCTGCCGGCAATGGCAGCTCCATCGTCCAGATGGAAGTCGCTGGCGACAATATGAGTGTTTTCATCCCGACGCTCTCGTCTGCGCAACGCGATCTGATCAACGACAACATCGGCGACGGCAACCTGTACGTCGAAGTGCAAACCAACGTTGGCACACTGCGCGGACCTCTGCAGGATGCTGACGTCGTGGTCGCCTTCACAGAACTGCTGGGTTCGAATTCACTGGATCCGGTCACAACCGACGCCACTGGCTCTGGACATCTGTCGATCAACAGCAGCACCGGCGAGTACAGCACTGTCGTGCAGATCATTCGCAATGGCACGAGCGACAACATCACCGCAGCTCACATTCACCTGGGAAGCTCAAGCGAGGCCGGTGATGTTCTGGTCACTTTGAACAATCAAGGTGGTGACCTGTGGACTGCCCGTGGCACGCTGGCCGGCGACGATCTGACGGCCATACTCAGCGGTGGAACGTACTTCAACACCCACACTGATGCCAACCCGGCGGGCTTCCTGCGCGGCCAGATCCCGGCTCCGCAATAGGTCTGTAACACGCCGGTTGGCTTTCGCCAACCGGCAACCCATCGTGACGAGGCCGGACATCAGTCCGGCCTTTTTTTTAGCTCGCAAATCGTACCGTGCCGAATCGGCAACAG
>CAZYDV010000348.1:0-6428 GCA_964646405.1 uncultured Granulosicoccaceae bacterium
GGCCATGGTGCTGGTCTGCCAGTCGGTGCCAAGAGAAACGTCGATACCCTGGTCGTCGATTAAATCGTTGTGGCACTCGACGCACGAACCGCTGCCGGCGAAATGGAAGATGTCGCCCGTCTCTTCGCCGTTTGCGTCTTTTTCTCGTTCGAACAGGCTGTTGGCCGGTTCGATCTCGGGCAGGATGCCGCTTCCCTTGTTGATGGATACTGTGCTGCCCCCGGAATCACACCCGCCCAACGTTGCGGCAGCGAGTACGAGCGCGATTTTCATCCAGCGCGCTGACACGCCGGAGCAGGGGAGGTCGTGACCTGATGTGCGCAATTGGTTCAAGGTGAGTACCGGCGATGCGTTGAGCGAATGCAAGCTCAGTAGCGGCCGGCCTGGATCGGCCTTTAGCGGTGCCGGCCCAGGGTGCGCACTGGCGCGATCAGTAGTCTGTCGGTTCGAAGATATGGATCTTGTTTTGTGCGTAGTCCGCGACCCAAATCGTGCCCGGGAATGGATCCGAATCGCCCAGTGCGATCACATCCAGCGGAATGCCGAGGCCTGTGAAGATTTTCTCGACGCCGGTGACCTGATCGCCGCTGGCGTTGAGCTGCACGCGATGCACAGACTGATCAAAACTGGCCGCCAGCAGGTCGCCGCTCATGGCGCCGCCAAAATTGCTGGTGGTGTACTCAGTCAATCCGTTTGTGGATGAACTGAAGACGTGCAGGGCGCCGTCTTGCGACTCAGGTATCTGATAGTTGCATTCCACCGGATTAGCTGGCACCAGAACGGGCGCCTGTGGGTTCGAGTCGTTGAAGCTGTTGGCGGTATTACCGCGAACAGGATTCGGGTGGCCACCGTAGTAGCCCGGGCCTGAAATAAAATGCAGGCCATCTCCATAAGTCTGTCCGCCTTCGACAGTGCTGTTCAGACAATTACCCTGCGGGACACCACCCCAGCCCGAATTGGGGCCATTGTCAACCGTGTACATTTTGCCGCTGCTCGCGATCAGTAAATCGTAGGCGTTGCGGAAACCGGGGGCATAGATTTGCACCGGACTGCCGCTTTCGAGCACCGCCATGTTCTTGCCGTTGTTGCCACCGAACGGATCATTCGCATCGTTTACACCTGGCCTGTCTTCATCGTCGAGCGTTGGCAGGTCGTAGGTGCTGTTGCCAATTTGCACCAGATCGACCGTGGCGATGGCGGCGCTATAGCTGTATTCGCTCAGTTGGGCGAAGTTGTTCGACGGGGCGCCCATATTGGTGTGACCGCCGAGTGATACGAACAGGGTCGAGCCGTCTGCGGAGAGTTGCATGCCGTTGGGCTGGTGGTTTTCCTCGGAGCGCGGCAGGCCTCGCACCAGATCGAGCTTGCTCCACTGGTTGCCGACCCGCTGCAATCTGGAAATCATGCCGGAATTGGTGTCCAGTCCGAGATCAGTGCCGGACGGACCGGCGCCGATTCGTGGATCTCCGGACGTCACGTAGACGATCGGGTCACTGGCGGTTCCGGCGACCAGAATGCCAGTGATCAGTCGTTGCTGGATGTCGTTGTTGATGCTGCCGTCGTCGTCATGATTCGGGATGTCCTGGATCAGTGACAGTGTTTCCGTCTGCGTGGTGGTGTAGGTGTTGGGCCCGTTGCGCGCGATCGTGTAGACGTGTATCAGACCAGATTGCTCGGCGACATACAGATTGCCGTCGGGGCCGAAGTCGAGTGTCGTCGGTTTGTACGGCCACGCATTCAGCAGTTCACCGGCGTTAAACTCAGGCAGCGTTTCATTGCCACTGCCACTACTGATGGTGCCCTGAAGCTGTATGTTTAACGGATTGTTTTCTCCGTCGTGCTGTACTTGCAACTGGGCGTCTTTTTGGCCGGCAATTGAAGAGTTCAGGGCGACTGCGATGTCCAGCGACTGACCGGGATTAATCGTTGTCTGGCTGCTGAAGTCGGTCGAGAAAGAGTTGCCACCCGGGCCACTGAGATTGATGCCAGTCACGGTGATCGGTGGGGCGTTTTGGCCATTGCCCTGCACACCAAGCGTTATAACCTGGGTGGATGGCTGATTTTCCAGCGTGCTGCCAAAGTTCTTGAATTCGCCGGTATTGGATGTCAGCGCGCTGGTTGGAATGCCGGTGCCAGTGCCAGTCAGCAGCAACACATGCGGGCTGTTTAATCCATTGTGATGCACCCTCATCCAGGCGTTGCGTGCACCCTCGGCAGCAGGCATAAACGACACTTCAAGCGTTGCCGAGCCGCTTGCGGTGATCACCAGCGGTGCGCTGGAATCGGTCTGAAAGTCGTCGGCGTGTTCGCCGCCAATTTGTAGTTCCCGGATCTGCAGATCTGCATCCTGTGGCCCGCCGATATGACGCAATTCGAACGGCGCGACGACGGTGGTTGCCACCTGAGCCACGCCGGCATCGAGCAGCGGGGGATTGACCAGCAGATCGGCAATATTCGACCCGGTGCCCGTACCCGACAACGGGATGGACACGGTTTCTGCTCTGGCGATGCACGCAGCGGCAATCAGCACGCATGCGGCAGTGATTTTGAACCTGGACATCAAATTGTGGCCGCGACTTGGATTGGGTGGCTGTGATCCGACACAGTCAGCAATAATCAGGCAAATATGTGAACCCGCTGCGACGACGGGCCAGACGACGACGAGCAGATGGGCAGAAATGCCACGGTGTTCAAAGGATGAGACTTTGCATTGCGTTCGATTCTGCCGGGAACGGGAAATGGTATAGCTGTTGCTGCCTTGCGCGTGACACACGGGAGCAATTCACGCACATGTCTATCAATTCAACCCAAGCAGTCGCGGGTCCATCACTGATAACGATCAAAAGGATTCTGGTCACCGGCGGCGCGGGCTTCCTTGGCTCGCATCTTTGTGAAAGCCTCTTAAATCAGGGGCACGAAGTGGTCTGCGTCGACAACTTCTACTCGAGCACCAAGCAGAATATTCAGCACCTGCTGGGCAATTCGAATTTCGAGCTGATCCGCCACGATGTGACGTTTCCTCTCTATATCGAGGTGGACGAGATCTACAATCTCGCCTGTCCGGCATCGCCAATTCACTATCAGCATGATCCGGTTCAAACCACTAAGACCAGCGTCCACGGTGCGATCAACGTGCTGGGGCTCGCGAAGCGAACCGGTGCGAAGATCCTGCAGGCATCGACCAGTGAAGTTTACGGCGATCCAGCGGTGCATCCACAGACCGAAGACTACTGGGGTAACGTAAATCCGATTGGTCCTCGCTCCTGCTACGATGAGGGTAAGCGCTGTGCCGAAACGCTGTTTTTCGATTACCACCGACAACACGGCGTTAATACCAAAGTCGTGCGTATTTTCAATACCTACGGGCCACGCATGCATCCGAATGATGGACGCGTTGTGTCAAACTTCATCGTCCAGGCACTGTCCGGTGCACCCTTGACGATATTCGGTGAAGGCCAGCAGACTCGATCATTCTGTTTTGTCTCGGACCTGATTCGCGCCATCGAGGCGACGATGAACAGTGGCGACGATTTCCATGGGCCGGTCAACATCGGCAATCCTTCGGAATTCACCATCGGTGAGCTTGCCAATCTGGTGATTGATATGACGGGATCTAAATCGACGATCATCAACAAGCCGTTGCCGGAAAACGACCCAACGCAACGAAAGCCGGACATCACGATTGCACGTGAAGTTCTGGGCTGGGAACCACAGATCGAGCTCAAGCAGGGGCTGGAACAGACCATTGCTTTTTTCGATAACCTGCTTCGCACCACACAGAAACTCGACAAAGCAGCGTAAGGCATTCTCAAGCTGATTAGCCGGAATTAAAAAGCCTCTCGATTGAGAGGCTTTTTTGTTGATTAACCGGTGTTGTTAGCGGATGGCGTTACATATTCGGGTAATTGGGCCCACCGCCGCCTTCGGGTACCACCCAGGTAATGTTCTGACTCGGATCTTTGATATCGCAGGTCTTGCAATGCACGCAGTTTTGCGCGTTGATCTGAAAAAGAGATTCGTTGTCTTTTTCAACGACCTCATAGACGCCGGCAGGGCAGTAGCGCTGCGCAGGTTCTCCCCACTCAGGGAGGTTCTTGCCGATCGGGATCGAACTATCTGCGAGCGTTAGATGCGCCGGTTGATCCTCTTCGTGGTTGGTATTGGACAAAAACACCGAGCTGGGTTTATCGAAACTGAGTGTGCCATCTGGCTTGCGGTACTCGATCTCTGTCGCCTCGCGCATCGGTTTGAGCGTCGCGTGGTCAGGCGTCTCATCTTTTAGTGTAAACGGCAGTCTGCCACCGAAGAGGTTCTGATCCATATAGTTGAAACCCGCGCCGACATAAAAGCCGAACTTGTGCAGTGCCGGTCCAAAATTGCGTGAGCCGTGTAGCTCCTGATAGGCCCAGCTTCGCTCAAAGGCATCTTCGTAGTCGGTCAGGTCCCGACCGCCGGTGTGATTTTCCTGTCGAAGCACCTCGAACAGCGTTTCCGCAGCCACCATGCCGCTTTTCATTGCGGTGTGCGAGCCTTTTATTTTCGAAAAATTCAGTGTGCCGGCATCGCAACCGACCACAAGTCCTCCTGGAAAAGACATTTTCGGCAGCGAATTGAGTCCGCCTTTGGCAATGGCTCTGGCCCCATAGGCTACTCGACTGCCACCCTCCAGCACGGTTGCGATAGAGCTGTGGTGTTTGAACAGCTGAAATTCGTCGAACGGACTTAAGTGCGGATTGCTGTAATTCAGATCGACGATCAAACCGACGACGACCTGGTTGTCCTCAAGGTGATAGAGGAATGAACCACCGGTCGACCCGCTGCGATTCAGTGGCCAGCCAGCGCCGTGTACGACCAGACCGGGTTTGTGGTTTTCCGGTTTTACCGTCCACAGTTCCTTGAGACCGATGCCATAGTGCTGAGGGCTCTTGCCTGCGTCGAGGTTGAAACGCTTGATCAATTGCTTGCCCAGGTGCCCGCGGCAGCCTTCCGCAAACACCGTGTACTTGGCCAGCAATTCCATGCCGGGCTCGTAGCTGTCTTTCTGTTCACCGTCACTGCCGATGCCCATATCGCCGGTGGCGACACCGCGCACGCTGCCATCTTCGTTGTAAAGGATTTCGGCGGCGGCGAAGCCCGGGAATACCTCTACGCCCAGGGCCTCTGCCTGTTCCGCGAGCCAACGCGTCACGTTGCCAAGACTGACAATATAGTTGCCCTCGTTGTGCATCGGGCGCGGGATCAGAAAGTTTGGCACCTTTATCGAATTTTCTTCGTTGGTGTAAAAGTGCATCTCGTCGCCAGTGACTGCAGTGTTAAGCGGTGCACCGCGTGCATTCCAGTCGGGAAAGAGTTCGTCCATCGCGCGTGGCTCAATCACTGCTCCTGATAGAATATGCGCGCCGACTTCAGAGCCTTTTTCCAGCACGACCACACTGATTTCTGTGTCATTCTGCTGAGCCAGTTGCATCAGTCGACAGGCAGTCGACAAACCCGCGGGACCGCCGCCGACGATGACGACGTCGAACTCCATCGATTCTCTTTCCACGCAATATCCCCATGAAAGGTTGCGGACGGCTCGTGAGCAATGCCGCTAAAGGCCGCCGCGCTGTTGGGCTTCGTAAACGCCGGCCCGGGGGCTCGCTGCGTCAGTCGGTATTGCGCTAATTATAATGTGTTTTTTTTCAAATCGAAGGTGAACATGTCGCATGGGCAGGGCTTGCGAGGGGTTGGCCCGATGACGCTGACACAGTGGCGTCGCTGCGAGTTGAAAGGGTGACGCATTGCGAATGCGTCACACATCCGGTTTCGATCGCAGTACCTCATGGCGAGGTGGTTACTGCAGGAAAGCCTGCATTAGTGACAGCGCCAGGCAGGCGGCCAGGATTTGCAGGCGGATGTTGTCGAACAGAATTTGTCGAGATTTTCGAATCGTCATTGGCTGCTGGGTGGTGGCTGACTATGATCATTAGTCTGGCGACCGATTGTTGCGTCGCGCTGGCGAGATTCGGAGTCTGTTATGGCCAATTGTGCTAAAAAATGGCAGTCGCTATGCGTCGGGTAGCCGTCGTTGAAGATGAGCCGGCGCTGCAGGCAAACTACCGCGACGCACTTGAGCGGCATGGCTACGAGGTTGACGTCTACGGCACACGCAAAGAGGCGCTCGCGGCGTTCGAGTCACGATTACCGGAGCTTGCCATCATCGACGTGGGTCTGGGCGAGGAAATCGAAGGCGGATTCGAGCTTTGTCGGCAGTTGCGTGGCATGGCACCACAGCTACCGATTGTGTTTCTGACCGCGCGCGACAGTGAACTGGACACGATCTCGGGTCTGCGGCTCGGTGCAGACGACTATCTGACCAAAGACATCAGCCTGGCTCATCTGGTGGCGCGCGTGGTGGCACTGTTTCGGCGCATAGATGCCTTCAATCA
>CAZYDV010000349.1:0-6393 GCA_964646405.1 uncultured Granulosicoccaceae bacterium
GCCACCCAGGTGGGACAGAGAATGCTGTTGCTCAACGCCGAGTACCTGCGGGCGTTTGATTCGATACCGACCTTGCGCTGGAGCGCGTTCATCGATATGGGGGTGGTCAAGGGAGAACGGTCATTCAAGCTCGGCGATATCAAAACCGGTGTCGGCGGTGGCTTGCGTTGGAAAGTACGCTCATTCGTCAATACCGATCTGCGCCTCGATGTGGCCTGGGGGCTAGGCGACGAAGCTGGCGGCAGTGCGCGCTATTACTTCGGCACTAAAGTCGTTTTCTGACTCAGCAACTTTATTGAGTGCTACCGGTCCATTCTACTATTCGACAGGCGCAAGCCTAATGTTGATAGAATAAAGTCCCGTGAGTCCCCCTACTCGGCGCCGGTTACCGATTGCCGAAGCGCCGCCAACCGACATCGCCGTTTGTCTGCTAAACGGCAGAGAGCCATGAACGATACCGCCCCTGAATTCCAGCACTGGCAATTGACGCGCGATGGTGACGACATCGCCTGGCTCACGATCGACTGTGCCGGCGAGTCGACGAACACTCTTGGCGAGGCTGTAATCACTGAGTTACGAGATGCATTGACCCAGCTTGAGTCCTCGCTGCCCACCGGCCTGATTATCATGTCGGGCAAGGCGAGCGGTTTTATTGCCGGGGCCGACATACGCGAGTTCGAACGCTATTCCGATGCGGCGGTTGTCAGTGAGCGCATTCGCGAGGGGCACCAGGTGTTTGCCCAGCTCGAGCGTCTGGAGTGTCCCACGGTGGCGGCGGTGTCCGGCTTTTGTCTGGGGGGGGGCTACGAACTGGCGCTGTGCTGTGACTACATCATCGCGCACGATCTGGCCGCAACCCGGATCGGACTGCCGGAAGTCAAACTGGGCATTTACCCGGGTCTCGGTGGCAGTGTTCGGCTGCCCGAGCGGATTGGCGGCATGAAGGGGCTGGAGGCGATGCTGACTGGCCGCCTCTATCGAGCCGGGCAGGCGCGCTCGCGCGGAATGATCGACGAGCTCGTGGGTCGACACGGCACGCTGCGCTGGAGTGCGCGGCGCGCAGTGATGCAAAAGCGCAAGGCGCGCAAACCATCGTGGGCCGCACGGCTAAGTAACAGCTTCGCTGGTCGATCAGTACTTGCCCAAATCATGCGAAAACAGACATCGGCCAAGGCCAACCCGGAGCACTACCCGGCGCCGTTTAAGCTGATCGATAACTGGCGTCAGCATGGCGGTGACAGGCAGGCCTTGTTCGAGGCCGAGGCAGTCGCGGTTGGCAATCTGATGGTGAGTCCGCAGGCGGCCAGTTTGCGCCGCGTGTTCAACCTGATGGAATTGCTCAAGGGCCTCGGCAAGCAGGCGGATTTCCAGTGTCGCCGCGTGCATGTTATCGGTGCCGGTGTGATGGGGGGCGACATTGCTGCCTGGTGTGCATCGCAGGGTATGGAGGTGACGCTGCAGGATCGCGAGATGAAATACATAGAACCTGCGATCAAACGGGCGCGCAAGCTCTTTGCCCGACGCGCCCGCGGCAGGGCGGCAATGGATGCGGTAATGGCGCGCTTTACGCCAGACGTCGACGGCCACGGCGTGGCGCGAGCCGATGTCGTCATCGAGGCGATTTTTGAAAACGTCGAGGCCAAACAGGCACTGTTCAGTCAGATCGAGCCCAAGATGCGGCCCGACGCCGTACTCGCTACCAACACCTCGGCGATTCCGCTGGAGACACTGGCCACGGTACTGAAGAGACCCGAGCGATTGATTGGGCTGCACTTTTTCAATCCAGTCGCCAAGATGCCGCTGGTCGAGGTGGTGCATGGCGAGGGCACGGATCAATCCATGGTCGAGAAGGGCAACGCCTTTTGCGGCCAGATCAATCGCTTCCCGCTGCCTGTTCGCAGCAGCCCCGGGTTTCTGGTCAACCGGGTACTCGCACCCTACATGAACGAGGCCATGCAGATGGTAATCGACGGTGTTGAGAAAGAGACGGTGGATGCGGCCGCACTGCATTTTGGAATGCCAATGGGACCGGTCGAACTGGTGGACACGGTTGGGCTCGACGTCGGGCTGAGTGTCGCGAAAAACCTGGGGGCCGGTGAGGATCATCCGGTGGTCGGCATGTTGCAGACTTTTGTCGAGCGGGGCGATCTGGGCAAAAAGACCGGCGAGGGCTTTTACAAATGGAGTAAAGGCAAACCGGTCAAGCGCGAACTGCAGAGCGATCCTGATGTAGAGCGACGTGCCAGAGCGCTTCTGAAGCCATTTCTGGACGAATGTCGCGCCTGCAGTCTCGATGGCATCGTCGAGGGCGACGACCTGCTCGATGCCGGGATTATCTTTGGCACCGGTTTCGCGCCGTTTCGCGGCGGGCCGATGCATTATCTCGCCAGTCACAACCGCGCTGGAGCGGCATCATGAGTCTGAAACCCGTGGCGATTGTCGGCGGCACGCGCATTCCGTTCTGCCGGTCTAATACCGCCTACTCAAATCTGTCGAATCTCGACATGCTGGCAGTCACGCTGAGCGGTCTGGTGGACAAATTCGATCTGCAGGGCGAGAAGATCGACGAGATCAACGCCGGCGCTGTGATCACCCACTCGCGTGACTGGAATCTCACCCGCGAGGCGGTTCTAAGTACCAGCTTGTCCCCGCTGAGCCCGGCGCTGACGATGCAACAGGCCTGTGGCACCAGCTTGCAGGCGGTCATGGTGGCCGCGGCAAAAATTGCCAGCGGGCAGATCGACAGCGCGATTGCGGCGGGCAGCGATACGACCAGCGATGCGCCGATCGTGTTTGGTCGCCGTTTTGCGCAACGCCTGGTGAAACTGGGTCGTGCGCGATCGTTCGGCGAGCGGCTTGGCCTGTTCAAGGGCTTTAAACCCAGCGAGCTCAAACCGGTGCCGCCCTCGGTGGACGAACCGAGAACCTTTCTGTCGATGGGTGGACACTGCGAACTGATGGCGCAGCATTGGCAGATTCCCCGTCAGGCGCAGGACGAGCTCGCACTCGACAGCCATCTGAAGGCGGCTGCCGCCTACGATCAGGGTTTTTTCGATGATCTGGTGACACCGTGCGAAGGCGTTGTGCGCGATAACAACATCCGCGCCGACAGCAGCGCCGAGAAACTCGCCGGTTTGCGACTTGCCTACGAGCGCAAATCGGGCCGCGGCACCCTGACCGCCGGCAACAGCACGCCGCTGACAGACGGCGCATCGAGTGTGCTGCTGGCCACCGAAGAGTGGGCCCGCGAGCGCGATTTGCCGGTTTTGGCCTACCTTACTCACAGCCGTACGGCCGCCGTCGACTACGTTGCCGGAGAGGGACTGCTGATGGCGCCTGCTGTGGCCGTCAGCGAAATGCTCAACAGTGCCGGTCTGCAACTCCAGGATTTCGATTTTTACGAGATCCACGAAGCCTTTGCCGCTCAGGTGCTTTGCACGCTGGCTGCCTGGGAGTCGGAAACCTATTGTCGCGACAGGCTCGGCAGGGATAGCCCGCTCGGGACTTTGGATCGTAGTCGCATGAACGTCAAGGGCAGCAGTCTGGCGGTCGGTCATCCGTTTGCCGCCACTGGCACCCGGATTGTCGCGACCCTGGCGGAAATCCTCAAACAGAACGACGGTGGCCGAGGACTGATCTCGATTTGTACCGCCGGCGGCATGGGGGTGTCGGCGATTCTTGAACGTTAGATTGTTCCGCGCCAGTAAGGCGGTTTTGATTGTTTAGCTGGCGCAGTCGCCGCAACCCGCGCACGGGCTCTTGAATTTCCGGTAATCGAGCGCACATCCGGCAGATTGAGGAGTTGAGCTGAAAGCGTGATGTGATGGTGCTGGCGCGCGAATCGACGGTCGAACACCGAATCCGCGGTGAAAGGCTGTTTTCAATGTGGGCAATCGTCTCGCTTGTTTGTTCGCTGACCAACTAGCCCGCAGTCGGATACAATTACATCAATAGCGGCGTCTACACTTCCGCGAGTACTCAAATCCATCTCTTACTGCCGGTGGTAGCGTCGTCTGGCACGCATCTGGTGTCGTTGGCGCTACGACGCGAAAGATTTGCTGTAACTATGCTCCGGGGCTTGACTGAATCAACCCGGATTAGGAAAACCTCAAGGTGTCTGTCTAATGAAAATACTGGTGGCCGTAAAGCGGGTCCTCGATTACAACGTCAAGGCGAGGGTCAATTCCGAAGGTACTGGCATCGATCTGGCGAACGTCAAGATGTCGATGAACCCGTTCGACGAAATTGCGGTTGAGGAGGCGCTGCGCATCAAGGAGGCTGGCAAGGCCGAGGAAGTGATCGCCGTATCGATGGGCGTCAGCCAGTCACAGGAGACGATCCGCACCGCGCTGGCAATGGGGGCAGATCGGGGGATTCTGATCGAGACCGATGCCGAGCTGCAACCACTGGCCGTTGCCAAACTGCTCGCCGCAATTGCCGCCAAGGAAGAGCCCGGGCTCGTCATTGTGGGCAAGCAAGCGATCGACGATGACAGCAACCAGACCGGACAGATGTTTGCCGCGCTGATGGACTGGCCGCAGGCGACATTCGCCTCGAACGTTGAGATCGACGGTGAAAAAATGCAGGTGGCGCGCGAAGTCGACGGCGGTATGGAGTCATTGTCGATGAGCCTGCCGGCCCTGATCACCACTGATTTGCGCCTCAACGAGCCGCGCTACGCGAAGTTGCCAAACATCATGAAGGCCAAGAAAAAGCCCCTCGATGTCATGTCGCCGGATGATCTGGGCGTCGATGTCACACCGCGGCTGAAGACGATTAAAGTCGAAGAGCCAGAACAGCGCAAAGCGGGTGAAATTGTCGGGAGCGTCGCCGAACTGGTGGACAAACTCAAGAACGAAGCCAAGGTGATATAGGGGCGATCATGACTACTCTTGTAATTGCAGAACACGATAACAACGAACTCAAGCCTGCCACGCTGCACGTGGTGGCCGCAGCCGCGCAGGTTGGCGGTGGCGTCGACATCCTCGTCGCCGGCGAAAATTGCGCCGCAGTTGGTGAGCAGGCCGCGGCGATTGAAGGTGTCGGCAAAGTGCTGGTGGCCGATGACGCCGCCTATGCCAATCAGTTGGCTGAAAACGTCACCCCCCTGTTGACCGGTATCGCCGATGGCTACTCGCATATGCTTTTCGCCAACACAGCCTCTGGCAAGAATTGCATGCCGCGCGTGGCAGCCAAAATGGATGTTGCGGGAATCTCCGACATCACAGGTGTAGTCAGCGAGGATACATTCGTGCGTCCGATCTATGCCGGCAACGCGATGATGACAGTGCAGAGCACCGACAACTGCAAGCTGATTACGGTTCGCACCACGGCCTTTGAACCGGCTGCCGCCAGCGGTGGTGGCGCAGCCGTTGAAGCACTGGGCAGTGCTGGGGCGAGTGACAAGGTCAGCTTCCTCAGTGCCGAACTGACCAAGTCCGATCGCCCCGAACTGACCAGTGCATCCATTGTCATATCCGGTGGACGCGGTATGCAGAACGGCGAGAATTTCGCGATGCTGGAATCGGTCGCCGAAAAGCTGAACGCCGCGGTCGGCGCCTCTCGCGCTGCCGTCGATGCCGGATTTGTGCCCAATGATTACCAGGTCGGTCAAACCGGTAAGGTCGTGGCTCCTGATCTCTACATAGCGGTCGGTATTTCCGGCGCGATTCAGCATTTGGCCGGTATGAAAGACAGCAAAGTCATCGTCGCGATCAACAAAGATGAGGAGGCGCCGATTTTTCAGGTAGCCGACTACGGATTGGTTGCCGATCTTTTCGACGCCGTGCCAGAGTTTGACAAGGCGCTGGAGCAGGGCTGATCGGGCAGCGCGTCCTGAGCGCGTCATCGCTACCAGGCGGCGAGCGCACTCGCCGCCGCTGATTTTTGACGATCACGAGAAATTCCTCGGAGGTTTGCATGGGCTATCAGGCTCCTGTTAAAGACATGTTGTTTGTGCTCAACCACTTGAGCGGTATGGAGCAGATCAGACAACTGCCAGGGTACGAAGAGGCGACACCCGATATCGTCTCAGCCGTGTTGGAAGAGGCTGGCAAGTTTGCCGCCGAGGTGCTCTGGCCGTTGAACTACCCAGGTGATCAGCAGGGTGCGCAGTGGACGCCGGACGGGGTTACCACGGTGCCGGGCTGGCGCGATGCCTACCAGCAGTTTTCGCAGGCGGGTTGGGGCAGTCTGGCGTTCAGTCCCGAGTATGGCGGCCAGGGCATGCCCGGCGCGCTGGCAGCGGCTGTACAAGAGATGTGGCACAGTTCGAACATGTCATTCGGGCTCTGTCCGCTGCTGACCCAGGGCGCGGTCGATGCCATCGAATCGCACGCATCAGATGCGCTGAAGGATACCTACCTTGAGAAAATGATCTCCGGTGAATGGACC
>CAZYDV010000350.1:0-5100 GCA_964646405.1 uncultured Granulosicoccaceae bacterium
ACGATTGCTGACCCGCCTCAACTGGCTTGACGAATTCGCCCATCGCGATTGTGACCAGGCCCGCACGCAGCCACGTAACATGAGTGCAAATGCGCCCGCCATGATGATGACAAACACGATGGATGGCGCGCAGAACCACGCTCACCTGACCATTCAGCTCGCGGCAGAAAACTACCTGGGCGCTCCCGGTTATCAGGTGTCGCTACTCAAAGACCAGCAGGACGTGTGGCAATCGGCCGAGCAGCTTGTCAGTGGTGGTCACGACACCAAAAAACTGGGTCGTTTGCAGCCCGGTGTCGACATGCCCTGGCAGCAGGTGCACCTGCCGATTGGGGCCAGTGTGCCCGAGTTCGATCAGATTCGCGTATCTTTTCTAAACGACAAAGGCGGCCGCGATGGCGATCGCAATCTGTACGTCAATTGGGTCGAGATCGATGAAAAGCGCTACCCATCAAGCATGGGAATTCAGCGCAGCAATTGCCCACCCAAACAGAAAGAACAGGCTGGCGCCCTGTACTGCGCAGGTGATTTGCTTCTGAGCACACCACTGGCATCTGCAAAACCACCGTCGAGTCCGGATCAACTGACCGCCGAGGCCGTCTATCTGAACTGGCTCGGCGATCCGTCCCGCGCAAAGCGACCCACACTGACGTTGACGCTAACCGATGTCAGCTTCAACTCGCGGCAGTGGCACAACCTGAGCGTACGCTTTCAACTGGATCGTGGCGGCGATTACTCGATGAGTATGGTAAACCACGAGTGTTGGCCAGACTGCGTCACGCGCTGGCCAGCGTGCGCGCGCACCGCGAACAATCAACCCGCGTTGCGTGCGCTGGATTTTCCATTGCAATCATCCGGCGACGACAATTGCCACTATCGCCTCCTGAGCAATGAAGATCGCCTGCTGGTGGACACGCTCTGGATGCAGTTGCCAACGCTATATGCAACAGTCGCGACCAACATAGAGCATGTGAAGAAAAAGCAGGCGTCCCAATTTAAACAATGGCGTCCCCATGTCGACAACATGAAACGACAACTGGCCACCAGTCTCTACAGCCGATCCACCACCCGAGAGGCACTCATCACTGGCACACCCGTCAGGCGGATTCCAACCCGCACCATGCCATCGTCACCACGACCCGGCGGACATACCAGCGAAGACTTAAGCGCGCAGATGGCTCAGTTACAAAAGGCCATGCCCGGGTTTTCACTGCAATCACTGCTGCTGGCGGATCGTAAAGGTCGTGTGCTTGATGACAGTAATCCCGGATCGCTGCTGCAACAGCTTGATTATCAGATTCATTGATCGTGCACGGGTACTGAATACATGAATAGAAGAACGCTGTTGACCATGCTCGGCACGGGTTTGTTGATGACGGGCACCGGTGGCCTGCCCGCCTGGGCTAACAATACCGGCAGACGCTTGATCCTACTCGAACTGGCAGGCGCCAATGATGGCCTGAATACGGTTATACCGTGGCGCGATGATCAGTACTTCAAACTGCGCCCAAGCCTCGCACTGGGGCAAAATGAGCGCTTCGAGTTGAACGATGATTTCGCGTTGCACCACGCCCTAAAACCCCTGTTGTCACTGTGGCAGTCGGGCGAACTTGGCATCGTTCACGGCCTGGGGTATCCCAAACCCAATCGTTCACATTTCAAATCGATCAAGCTCTGGGAGACCGGTGGCGATGGCAATCGCGAGGGCCGGCAAGGCTGGATCACCCACGACCTTGAACATCGTTGTACTTTGAGACAAGCCGATGCCTGTGGCATTTCACTGGGCGGCGGCATGGGACCATTTGCCAACTCGCAAGGCAACTGGCTGTCGATGCGCAGCTTAGGCCAGTTCCGCGAGACCAAACTGTCGATAGACACCACGGGCACACCGGCAGACAACCCGCTGATGAAGCTATTGAACGACCGCGCGCTAACGCTTGAGCAGACACTGTCGCGGCTATCAGACAAACTGCAGGCTGACAATACGATCGTCAATCGCAACGGCAGCAAGCTTGCGCGGCAGATTCGGCAGGCGATCAGTCTGATCAACACCGGCGTCGATGTACCGGTGTTGAAGCTATCACTCGGTGGATTCGATACGCACGAAAACCAGCGCAACCGACACCAGCGCTTGCTGCGCGATCTGGCCACAGCGATCGCGTCGCTGCGACGCGAACTGAAAAGCCGCGGCGAGTGGGACAATACGCTGCTGTTGACCTATTCCGAGTTTGGCAGAACACCGGCCGAGAACAGCAACGGTGGCACCGATCACGGCACCGTCGCACCACACTTTGTGATCGGTGGCCAGGTGAGAGGCGGTTTCTATGGGCAGGCGCCGACACTGCCGGCAAACGACGACGCCGATATGAACTACACCATGGACTATCGGGCACTGTACAGCACAGTGCTGCAGCAATGGCTGCAAACCGAAACCGATCAGTTCGCCCACTGGCACGACAAAAGACTCGATTCACTCGTATAATCACATGCGGCATCGTGTTAACTGCCCGCTGCGGAGACGCGATTGAATCTGACCTTAAAACAACTCGAAACCTTTGTCCGTGTGGCCGATCTTGGCAGCTTTCGAAAAGCCGCCGAACGGTTGAACACCACTCAACCCAATATCTCATCGCGTATATCGTCGCTTGAGAGCGCACTGCAAGTGACGCTGATGGAGCGCGACGCCGGATCGGTACGGTTGACCTCGCGCGGCCACGAGTTATTACAGCACGCGCGCAATGTACTGGGCGCCACCGAAAAGCTCGCGCAGGCATCTGGCAACAACGGGCTCTATATCGGCGTGCTGAAACTTGGCGTGACCGAGATCATCGCCCACACCTGGCTGCGCCATTTTCTCAAGGCATTCAAAACGCAATTTCCGGATGTTGTTGTCGAGCTGACAGTCGATCTCTCCACACACTTAAAAAAGGAACTGTTCTCGCGTTCGATTGACCTCACCTTTCAGAGCGGCCCGTTCAATCGCGAGACAACCGGCAACCAGACGCTTGGCAGCTACCCGCTGATCTGGGCCGCAGCGCCTTCGCTCCCCTTATGCGATTCAGACACACTCGCGATCGAGGATCTGGCGGCGCACCCGATCCTGACACCCGCCCGCGACACGGTCCCCTATCGCCAGATCAGCGAGCACTTCACGGGTCACAGCGCACGGCTGGTTCCGTCCAGTCATTTGGCCGTATCGCTGCACATGACGGTCGATGCAATGGGCATTGGCACGTTGCCCGCAGCAATGATCAGCAACGAACTGGCGAGCGGTGAGCTGATTCAACTGGCCTATGAATGGACACCGGACGATCTGCATTTTCTGGCCCGATACGACGCCCAGCACACACCGGGCTACGTGGCCGCCGCCGCCACCCTGGCCGCCGAGATCGCCGATGAGTATCGCAACCACACAGCAGACGGTTAACTACTCGAGAACAGCAGAGCCTGCCACCCAAACCGCATTGATGTTCGCGCGCGTGGCCGCATAGAGTATTTTTTGAAAAAGATCTTCATCGCTGTCGAGTTGGGCAAAGTGCAGCAGGTTACTGTCACGTGCGCAGGTATCAATCTGCATGGCATCGAATTGATAGCCCACTTCAAATTTGCCAACCGCCTGATCAAGCACTACCCCGCCACCGGCCGTGGCGAGATAAAACGCTTCGATAAAGTCGATTCGACTACCCGCCACCCCACGCTCGGTAGCTGATACATTTGGATTGGTGCCAGATTCAAGTTGTCGGGAGCTACTGATCGCGACACGACAACTATCGAACATCGACGCACTCGGACCACCAGAGATATCAGTACCCAGCCCCACATGCAGTCCTTTATCAAGCGCCGCCCGCAGTGGAAAAACGCTGTCGGCAAAATACTGATTTGACAACGGACAATGTGCAATCCCTGACTGGCAAGTGGCGATTGTCTGCATATCGGCAGCGTCGATGAAATTGCTGTGGGCAAGCACACTGCGACGCGTCAGCAAACCGAATGCCTGCAACGCGTGAGTATCACTCTGGCCACAGCGATCGATCACATACTGGTGTTCCCAGTCACTCTCTGAACAATGCGTTTGCACATGACACTGATAACGACTGGCCAGTTCGCCAAGCCCCTGCAGCATCGCATCGGTGCAGGCAGGTATGAATCGCGGCGTGATGATCGGCTGCACGCGCGCGGACCTGTTACCTGACATCGATCGAATGCGCCGGATCTGTTCTTCTGATTGCAACAGGCCGTGTTCGGTATCGGCGTCGCGATAGTAATCCGGACACTGACCGGCATCGTCCATCGCCACCCGCCCCACCCACGCGCGCTGACCCAGGTCGCGGCAAATTTCAGCCAGCCGAAAAGTCGATTCAGCATGAATGGTGGCAAAGTACACCGCACTGGTGGTGCCGTTGGCAAGCAGAGTTTGCACCAGCGATTGATAGACGGCGTTGGCAAACTCAACGTCCTCAAACTTTGCCTCAAGCGGAAAAGTGCAGTTCATCAGCCAGTCCTGCAACGGCAGGTGCAAGGCCTTGCCCAGTTGCGGCCATTGCGGCGCGTGGATGTGCAGATCGACCAGGCCCGGCAGCAGGAATTGATCATCTGTTGACTGATGAAAGTACCCGCTGCGCCGCGCCTGCGCTAACTGTGCGGCGAAATCGGGCTGGCGTTCGTCGGCAATCGCGGTAATGACACCAGTGGCCGACACGGTGATCAGAGTGTCACGCAGCACCTCAATGGCAGCCGGTGTTGGCGTGTGCATGAACTTGCCGTAGAAATAGCGAACATTATCTTCGCTCATGGCGATTTCACCAGAAATGGGTTGGGCACAGGAGATGGCGCAAACCAACCGTTGTAACAGCAGCGCTGTCAGGGTGAGCGCCTTACTACGATCATCGCCGGCATATCACTATTCTACCGTCGCGACGAGGATAGCTGAAAAGATATCGTTGGGCGCGGTCACATTCGCTACGCACCCGCTGGAAACCTGAAGCGTCAGCGAGGCTGGCAACCCGAAGCGTCAGCGAGGCTGGCAACCCGAAGCGTCAGCGAGACTGGCAACCCGAAGCGTCAGCGAGACTGGTAACCCGAAGCGTCAGCGAGACTGGT
>CAZYDV010000350.1:5200-6302 GCA_964646405.1 uncultured Granulosicoccaceae bacterium
AACCCGAAGCGTCAGCGAGGCTGGCAACCCGAAGCGTCAGCGAGACTGGTAACCCAACGCATCAGCGAGGCACAACAGCTAACGGGCACCGTAGCAAGCTCGGTATGACGGGCGGGCGTGCGTTATAGGTAACTCATCACCGGGTCAACACGGCTCGAACCGGTAGACTTGCCAATGCATGAATGGTGCTGTTCGCCGCATGCTCTATCGGCCCGACCAACTCAAAACGCTCCACACGATCGGCCAGCGCATCGAGCAGGCAACTGATTTCCAGTCGCGCGAGGTTCATGCCCAGGCAGGCGTGCACGCCCTGACCAAAACCCACGTGCCCAATGGTTTTTCTGGTGATGTCGAACTGGTCCGGATTGTCGAATCGTTGCGAATCACGATTCGCCGCACCATAGACGATCAGCACGCGCAACCCTTCGTGCAGGGTCACACCTGCAAGCTCGGTGTCGCGGGTGACCACCCGAGTGAAGGCGCGAATCGGCGAATTGAGGCGAACAATCTCCTCAATCGCGTTGCGCATCAGATCGCGATTCTCGCGCAGCAAAGTCCACTGATCGGGATTGTCTGCAAACAGTTTTATGCCATAGCCGATGGCCGATATGGTGGTGTCGAGGCTGGGCGCGATATAGTCACGCATCAGCTCGACCGCACGCGCGGGCTCCATGCCGCTCTCGACACCCAGTTGCGTGGCCCGTCTGGCCCAGCCGTCCGGGCTGAGGTTGTCAAGCGTGTCGGCATCTTCCAGAAAAGCGCGCAGGCGCTTGAGTCTCGCGATCGCATCGTCGCGTCGCTCTTTAGGATCGCCCATCAATTCAAACGTGGCAGCACCCCAGTCGAGCATGTGATCGCGGCCGTAGTCACCCAGCCCCACCAGATCACGCACTACACTTAGCGGCAAGTACGGTGCGAGTTCGGCCGCAGCGTCGAAGGTGGGTTGATCCAGCACCTGGTCGACAATCGCGCGGGCCTCGGTCTCAATTCGCGTCCGCACCTGCCGAATGTTTTTCGGCGACAGCGGCGCGAAGGTGATTTTGCGCGTCTTATCGTGCTGCGGCGGATCCGAGTGCAAGGTGCTGCCGATCAGCAATTGGTT